>JAEUQD010000055.1 GCA_016789925.1 Bryobacterales bacterium
GCCAGAATCGGGCGCCTCAGGAAAGAGGGTAGGTCTTCACTACAACGGATTTTGAAACAGCGTTGTTGACGGGATTGGGCTTGCAGGCCATTTCGGAATCAAAATAGCTGAAAATGGCATCGAACTGCGAAAGTCAGGCTAAAGCCAGAAGTCGCCACTCAGGCGCGTGCGAGAAGCGTCGCACTCGATGCCTACCTGGAAGGCGTCATTGAGGACCTCGCGCGGAACGAGGTTGCACCCCCAGCGAGTTCGCCAGACCTCACGGTAATTCTGGGCGCTTTGGCTGAAATGGGAAAGGGCCTCCCGGTCCTGCCGCCGTCCGCCCTGACACGCGACAGCATTTACCAGGACCACAACTGAGACCGTGCAGGTTCTCCTCGATACGAACATTCTGCTCCGACTGCGCCCGTGGCTGCTTAAGGTCGGAAGTTGTCCCGATGCCTTCGGGCGCGCGACACTAAACTACCCTGCCTGAGAGCGGCCGGTTTTGCCCGCCTGTCCCTTTTCGTTAGCTCTCCCCCAGCGAACGGATATGCCGCTTTCCTCCCGGTGAGGCACGAGGCCACGGAGCCGGGGCGTTTTGAGAAGTTCATCAGCCGGCGCGAAAAACTGAAATCCAGAGCCGCTCCCTCACGGTCGCGGCTCAGCTACGAGATCATCTGTGTTTGCAATAATTTCCGAGGGTTTGCAGGTCGCGGTTCAGTTTTGGGTGTTTCGTGATTGCAGTGAGTTATGCCTCTTTGGGTTCTTCTTCGGCGGGCGGGGCGGCAGCCGGGGCTACTTTGCGGGCGTTTTCGAAGAGGAAGTTGAGGACCTTCTCTGTGCGGATGCGGAGGGCGATGCGGCGGAGGGCGCCTTCCTTTTCGAGCTTCATGCGGGTGGCGGCGACGGGCTCGCGGAGCTGGCGGGCGAGGCGCTGGACTTCGCGGTCTACTTCGTCGTTGGTGGTTTCGATGGCTTCGCGGTCGGCGATCTTGTCGAGCAGGAGGGATGCCTTGACGTCTTTGGTCGCCTGCGGAGCTTGGGCCTTCTTGACGTCTTCCCAATTAATCTTCAACTGGCGGGGGTCGATGCCCTGCTGGGCGAGTTCGCGGAAGCGGTTTTCGAGGCTCATCTCGATCTGGCGGTCGACGAAGGCGTCGGGGACGGCGAACTGGTGGGATTCGACGAGCGCGTCGACGAGCTTGGCTTTGGCTTCCTGGCTGGCGAGGTGCTCGCGTTCGCGGAGGATGGCCTTGCGCACTTCGGCTTGGAGTTCTTCGAGCGACTGGAAGTCGCCGACGTCCTTGGCGAACTCGTCGTTGAGTTCGGGCAGTTCCTTTTTGCGGACGCCCTTCACTTTGGCGAGGAAGCGGACCTTGCGGTTGGAGAGCTTTTCGTTGCCGTAATTTTCCGGATACTGAACGTCGAATTCCTTTTCCTCGCCGGGGGAGAGGCCGAGGAGGTTTTCAGAGAACTCGGGGAGCGTTTCGGCGTCGCCGAGGTGGAGTGTGAGTTCGTTCTCCTCCATGGGCTTGTCGAGGCCCGCGACGCTTTGGAGGGCGACAACGGCGTAGTCGCCATCGACGAGAGGGCGGGGGGCGACGTTGACGAATTCGGCCTTCTGCTCGCGCATGGCGTTGAGGCGCGCGGTGATATCTTCGTCGGTCGCCTTGGGCTCGGAGTACGGAGCGGTGAGACCGCGGTACTCGCCTAACTCGAACTGGGGGGCCACTTCAAATTCGGCTTTGAAGCGGAGCGGCTCACCCTTATGGAAATGGACGTCGGTGACATTGGGAGAGCCGACGACGGCAAGCTGTTCCTCGTCGGCGCGCCGGCGGAACGCCTTGGGAACGAGGCTCTCGACGACTTCCTGGCGGATGTCGCTTTCAAAGCGCGACCGGACCATGGACATGGGGACTTTGCCCGGCCGGAAGCCCGGCATTTTGACCTTTTTCTGGATCTCGCTTTCGACGCGAGCGATCTCGGCGTTGACCTCGTCGAGCGAGATCGTCAGTTCCATCGTGCGCTTACAGGATTGCTCTTCTGACACTTCTTTATCACCCTATCATGCAAAAAGGGGACCGGCCGGCAGCCGATCCCCGGATGTATTCGTTCACGACCGGCCGGGAGGCCGATCCCACTGCCTCGGCCCACACAAAGTGAACCGTATTGCGGCTAGGCTCCGGCCGCCGCCAGCGAGCCGGCGGCTTCTTTTAGCGCTTCGGCCTTGTCGGCCGCTTCCCAGGTGAACGACGCTTCGGACCGGCCGAAGTGTCCGAACGCGGCGGTGGCGCGGTAGATCGGACGGCGCAGCTTCAAGTGCTCGATCATGCCCTTGGGCGTGAGCGGGAAGGTGTCGCGGACCAGTTTGACGATCCGTTCATCGGAGATGGTACCGGTACCGAACGTGTTCACAAGGACGCTGACGGGTTCGGCGACGCCGATGGCGTAGGCCAACTGGACCTCGCAGCGGGTGGCGAGACCGGCGGCGACGATGTTCTTGGCGACGTAGCGGGCCATGTAGCAGGCCGAACGGTCGACTTTCGTGGGGTCCTTACCGGAAAACGCGCCGCCACCGTGACGGCCCATGCCGCCGTAGGTGTCGACGATGATTTTGCGGCCGGTGAGTCCAGTGTCGCCGTTGGGACCGCCGATGACGAAACGGCCGGTGGGGTTGATGTGATAGTTGGTGGAGGAATCGACCATGTTGGCGGGGACCACGGGGTCGATCACATGCTTCTTCACCTGACGGCGGAGCTCTTCGATGTCCATTTCAGCGTGCTGGGTGGACACGACAATGGCGTCGATGCGGACGGGTTGCGCGCCGGCGTACTCGACGCTGACCTGGCTCTTGCCGTCGGAGCGGAGGAACGGGAGTTCGCCGCTGCGGCGAGCTTCGCTGAGGCGGCGCACCAGCTTATGCGCCATCATGATGGGGAGCGGCATCAGTTCGGCGGTCTCGTTACAGGCATAACCGAACATGAGGCCCTGATCGCCGGCGCCGCCGGTGTCGACACCCATGGCGATGTCGGGCGACTGGGTCTGGATGGCATCGAGGATGCCGCAGGTGTTGCCGTCGTAGCCGTACTCGGCGTTGTCGTAGCCGATGTCACAAACAATCTTCCGGACCAGGTTCTTCACCTGGAACTGGGATTTGGTAGTGATTTCGCCCGCGACTACCGCCAAGCCGGTGGTGACCAGGGTTTCGCAAGCCACACGGCTGGTCGGATCCTGTTCCAGACATGCGTCCAGAATGGCGTCCGAGATCTGATCCGCGATTTTGTCCGGGTGTCCTTCTGTGACTGACTCGGACGTGAAAATATGGCGCATTCCGTCTGCCAAATTACTTCCTCCTGATGCCCGAACCGCGGTCACTCGTCCCTAAACAGTTCACAAGTTTTCTGCAGTGGGGTGAATACAAAGCCCGGGAGACGAGCTTCGATCAATGTTTCAGTGTATCGGACCCCCGCGGACAGCGTCAATTGGGGTTCAGCATCACAATGAGGGGCCAGACGGCAGGAAACCCCGGCGCCGGTGCGATTGGGATCGGAATCTGATTTGCACGGCACTTTACAAAACCGCTTCTTGTGTCGCATACTAGTAGAGTTTGGCGAGTGGTTTGCCGCTCCTTGTGTGACTACCGGTAGGTAGATCCAGACAGGGAGCCCGCCCCGAGGCTTGACCGGTTCCGCCGTTTCAGGCATGGGCGTGTCCCCAATCTTCGCTGGTTACCCAGCATTTTCGCCGATGGAAAGCCTCTGGAAAAGGATTGCCGCGGGCAGTTACTTCTGAGGTAAGCGCCTCCGGCCGGATTTCCTGAACAGAAGTCTGGTTTTGCGTGGGCGAACGTAAGTTTCGATTTTTTTTCGATTTGCCAGCCACAGGAGAAGTTCGTGCCGACTTTTAATCAGCTTGTGCGCAAGGGACGCCGGCCGACCCGGTACAAGACTGCCAGTCCCGCCCTACAGGGCTGCCCGCAGAAGCGAGGCGTCTGCACCCGCGTGTATACGACCACCCCGAAGAAGCCCAATTCCGCGCTCCGGAAAGTGGCTCGTGTGCGGTTGACCAACGGGATTGAGGTGACCACGTATATTCCCGGCGTCGGCCACAATCTCCAAGAGCACTCGATTGTCCTGATTCGCGGCGGCCGTGTGAAGGACTTGCCGGGCGTGCGTTACCACATTGTGCGCGGTACTTTGGACGCTTCGGGCGTGGCCGACCGCAAGCAGAGCCGTTCGAAATATGGCGCCAAGCGTCCCAAGGCCGGCGAGGTCAAGGGCGGGGCGAAGGGAGGCAAGAAGTAGCCTATGCGTCGTCGTCGTGCGGAAATCCGGGAAGTCAACGCGGATCCCCTCTATAACTCCACGCTTGTTGAGAAGTTTGTCAACTCGATGATGTGGGACGGCAAGAAGGCCGTGGCCCAGCGCCTGTTCTACGGTGCGATGGAGAAGATCCGGGAGCGGACCGGAGACGATCCTCTCAAGGTTTTCAAGAAAGCGGTGGAGGGCGCCAAGCCGGTGCTCGAAGTAAAGACCCGCCGCGTGGGTGGCGCCAACTACCAGGTGCCGATCGAAGTGCCGCAGAACCGCCGGACGAGTCTGGCGATTCGGTGGATTCTGAATTCGGCCCGGGCGCGTCCGGACAAGGGACTGCCGGATAAACTGGCCGCGGAAATCAACGATGCCGCCAATATGCGTGGCGGCGCGATTAAGAAGAAGGATGATGTGCACCGTATGGCGGAGGCCAACAAGGCCTTTGCTCATTACCGGTGGTAAAGGATTAACTCGTTAGGAATCTATGCCTCGTACTGTACCCCTGGAGAAGATGCGAAATATCGGCATCATGGCTCACATCGATGCCGGTAAAACCACCACCACGGAGCGGATCCTCTATTACACCGGTCGGACCTATAAGATCGGCGAGGTCCACGAAGGTACAGCGACGATGGACTGGATGGAGCAGGAACAGGAGCGCGGCATCACGATTACGTCCGCAGCGACGACCTGCGAATGGGGCGATCACCACATCAACATTATCGATACGCCGGGTCACGTGGACTTTACGGCGGAAGTGGAGCGTTCGCTGCGCGTACTGGACGGGGCTGTTGCCGTTTTCGACGCAGTCGCCGGCGTTCAGCCGCAGTCGGAAACCGTGTGGCGGCAGGCCGACAAGTATCGGGTACCGCGCATTTGCTTCATTAACAAGATGGACCGGGTGGGCGCGGATTTCTTCCGGGCCGTGGAAACGATTGTGGACCGCCTGAAGGCGCGTCCGGTACCGATTCAGATTCCGGTGGGCGCCGAAGAGAAGTTTCAGGGCGTAGTCGACCTTGTGACGATGAAGGCGCGGATTTGGCGCGACGAGACGCTGGGCGCGAAGTACGACGACGTGGACATCCCCGCGGATTTGGTGGAGAAGGCGAAAGCGTATCGCGAGCAGTTGGTGGAAGCCGTCTCGGAAAGCGACGACGCGCTCTTTGAGAAGTTTGTCGAAGGGACTCCGATCACCGACGCGGAACTGGTTGCGGGCATCCGCAAGGCGACGATCAACCAGAAGATTTTCCCGGTGATCTGTGGTTCGTCGTTCAAGAACAAGGGCGTCCAGAACATGCTGGACGCGGTGGTGGCGTACCTTCCTTCTCCCCTCGATATTCCTCCCGTGGTGGGCATCTCGCCCGACAACAAGGAAGTGACGATCGAGCGGAAGGCGGACGACAAGGAACCGTTTGCGGGTCTGATCTTCAAGATCATGACCGATCCGTTTGTGGGCCAGTTGTGCTTCCTGCGGGTCTACTCGGGGCGCCTGGGAACGGGCGACACGGTGTTCAATACGGGGAAGAGCCGGAAAGAGCGCATCGGCCGCCTGGTGAAGATGCACGCCAACAAGCGTGAGGAGATCCAGGAAATCCTCGCGGGCGACATCTGTGCCGCGGTGGGTTTGAAGACGGTGGTAACCGGCGACACGATCTGCTCGGACGCCGCTCCGGTGATTCTGGAAGCGATCGACTTCCCGGCGCCAGTGATTCAGTTGGCCATCGAGCCCAAGACGAAGGCGGACCAGGAAAAGCTCGGGATGGCGATCAACAAGCTCGTCACCGAGGATCCGACGTTGAAGGTGTCCACCGATCCCGATACGGGCCAGACGATTCTGGCCGGGATGGGCGAGTTGCACCTGGAAATCATCGTCGAGCGCATGAAGCGCGAATTCAGCGTGGAAGCCAATGTCGGCAAGCCGCAGGTGGCCTACCGCGAAGCCATCCGGCAGATGGCGGAATACGAATACACGCACAAGAAGCAAACCGGCGGCAGCGGCCAGTACGCGAAGGTAAAGCTCCGCGTGGAGCCGCAGCAGAGCGAAGAAGAGTTTGTTTTCAAGAACGAAGTGTTCGGCGGCGCCATTCCGAGGGAATTCATCACCGCAGTGGAAAAGGGCGTGCGCGAGTCGCTGGAAAGCGGCGTGTTGGCGGGCTACCCGATGTCGAACGTGCAGGTGACGGTGTTCGACGGCGGTTACCACGAAGTGGACTCGTCGGAAATGGCCTTCAAGATCTGTTCGGCCATCTGCGCGAAGGAAGCGTTCCGCAAGGCGAAGCCCGCGCTGCTGGAGCCTGTGATGCGTATCGAGGTTGTGGTTCCGGATGAATACATGGGTCCGGTGAACGGCGACCTGATCTCGCGTCGCGGCCGGCTGGAAGGCACGGAGATTTTGGGCGGCACACACATTATCAAAGCGATGGTGCCGCTGTCGGAAATGTTCGGTTACGCCACGGACCTGCGGTCGAAGACGCAAGGTCGCGGGGCCTTCACGATGCACTTCGGGCAGTACGAAGAAGTGCCACGGAACATCGCTGATGACATTATCAGCAAGGTGCAAGGGAAAGTTACGAGATAGGTCAAAACAGGACAAGAGGAGAACGTAGGAAATCCCATGGCCAAAGAGAAATTCGACCGCAGTAAGCCGCACGTAAACGTCGGGACGATCGGGCACATCGATCATGGCAAGACGACGCTGACGGCGGCGATCACGCAGACGCTGGCGAAGCACAATCCGAAGGTGAAATTCCGGAGCTTCGAC
>JAEUQD010000069.1 GCA_016789925.1 Bryobacterales bacterium
CAGGTGACCGATGGTTCGGTGATGGACCGCAACCCGGCGTGGTCGCCGGACGGGAACCTGCTGTACTTCCTGTCAGAGCGGGATGCGTTCCGGTGTATCTGGGCGCAGCGACTGGAGCCCGGTACGCTTAGGCCGGCAGGACGGCCGTTCGCAGTGGCGCATTTCCACAACAGCGTACGGTCGCTGATGAACATCGACGGACCGGGTCAAGTGAGCCTGTCGGTGTCTCACGACCGGATTGTGTTCGCGATGGGTGAATTCATGGGCAACGTCTGGATGGCCGAGCTTCGGTAACATAGAGAAGAAGACCCTCGAATGCCCGTTGCTGTCTCAATCACCGATGAAATTCTCGCCCTGAAGCGCGAGCGGAACGCGATTATCCTGGCGCACCACTACCAGGAATCGGAGATTCAGGAGCTGGCCGACGCCATCGGCGACAGCCTCGAACTCGCGCGGAAAGCGCAGAAGTTCGAAGGGGAAGTGATTGCGTTCTGCGGCGTGTGGTTCATGGCGGAGACGGCCAAGGTGTTGAATCCGGAGCGCGTGGTGGTGGTGCCGGACAAGGACGCGGGGTGCAGTCTGGTGGATAGCTGCCCGGCCGACCAGGTGCGCGCGTTCAGGAAGAAGAATCCTGACCACGCGATTGTTTCCTACATCAACACGTCGGTGGAAGTGAAGGCGGAGTCGGACATCATCTGCACATCGCGCAACGCGGTGGACGTTGTGAATTCGATTCCCGCCGAACAGCCGGTTCTGTTTCTGCCGGACGTGAACCTGGGGAATTGGGTGAAGAAGCAGACCGGGCGCGAAAACATGAAGATCTGGCAGGGGGCCTGTATCGTTCATGCGACGTTCCTGGCGCGCAAGGTGGTGGAAGCGCGGGCGAGATACCCCGAGGCGGTGATCGCGGCGCACCCGGAGTGCCCATCGGACGTGTTGCGGATGGCGGACTTTATCGGGTCGACGTCGGCGATCATCAACTGGTGCGCGACCGCGCCGAGCGACGATGTGATCGTGATGACCGAGAGCGGCGTGGCGCATTCGCTGCGCAAGGTGGCTCCGGGAAAGCGGTTCCACTTCGTGCCAAACGAGAACTGCAATTGCAGCGAGTGCCCGTACATGAAGATGAACTCGCTGGAGAAACTCGCAGACAGCCTGCGCACGCTCGAGCCGCGGGTGGAGCTTTCGGCCGAGTTGATGGAGCGGGCGCGCCTGCCCATCGAGAGAATGCTGGCCTTGAAATAGCGCCATGCCGCTTACGGACACGTTCGGGCGGTTGCACGACAACCTGCGCATCAGCGTAACGGACCGGTGCAACATCCGGTGCTTTTACTGCATGCCGGAGACGGACGTGAAATTCGTACCGCGCGACGAGATCCTGCATTTTGAGGAGATCGAGCGGTTTGTGCGGATCGTGGTGGGATTGGGCGTGCGCAAACTGCGGGTCACAGGCGGGGAACCGCTGGTGCGCAAGGACCTGCCGGTGTTGATCAGGAAGCTGGCCGGAATCGCCGGGATCGAAGACATTGCCCTGACAACGAACGGCGTCCTGCTGGCCGAGCAGGCGGCGGCGCTCCGTACGGCCGGGCTGAAGCGCATCAATATCCATCTGGATACGCTGGACCGTGAACGCTTCCGCCAGATTACGCGGCGCGACGATTTCCCCAAGGTGATGGCGGGCATTGAAGAGTGCCTGCGACTGGGGTTTGAGACGATCAAGATTAACGCGGTGGCGGTGAAAGACCTGGTGGAACCCGACATTGTGCCGCTGGCGCGCTTCGGGCGGGAGCGGGGCATCGAGATCCGCTATATCGAGTTCATGCCTTTGGACGCGCAAGGGTTGTGGCTGCGGGACAAGGTATTGCTGGCCGATACGATCCTCAAGCAGTTGAGCGACGAGATTGGACCGCTGGAACCGGTGCCCGACCCGGATCCACGGGCTCCGGCGTCGGAGTATCGCTTCCGCGATGGCATCGGAACGGTGGGCTTCATCGCCTCGGTGTCGAAACCGTTCTGTCTGAACTGCAACCGGATCCGGTTAACGGCGGATGGCAATCTCCGATATTGCCTGTTCGCTATCGAGGAGACGGACGTGAAGACGGCACTGCGCGACGGCTCGAGCGATGAAGAGATTGCGCGGATCGTTACGGAGACGGTGAGCAAGAAGTGGATCGGGCACGAGATCAACACGACGAAGTTTGTGGCGCCGCCGCGTCCGATGTACGCTATCGGGGGATAAAGCGGTAGACGCGGAAGATGGGCCGCTGTTTGGAATCGGTGATCAGGCGCAGCGTTTCCACCTGATAACCGGGGACGGCGCGGAGACGCTGACTGGCTCCCTTGATACTTTCCCATTCATCGGTGTGTTCGACAAAGACCGCTTCGCCGCGGGAGACGTAGCGCTCCGGCGGAAGGTCGAGGCTGTTGGCAACGGATAAGCGGCCGGCCGAGAGCAGACGAACCTGGTCCAGAATTCCCCAATCGTTGACAAACACCTGGGGAGGCCTGGTGTCGTTCAAGTAGCGGGCGAGCGGGTAGATGGCATCGGACCACGGTGGGTAAGTGCCGCGCAGGTGGAGCATCGAGTAGTCGTGCCAGTTGACGGCGGCGCAGGAGAGCGTGGCGACGGCCGTGATGGCGGCAAGCACGGCCCGGCTGGGGATGGCGGCGGCGAGCGTGAGGGCGGCGAAGGCGTGGGGCCACGGCCAGAGCAGAACGACGTGATGCGCGGAGATGCCGCCACCGTGAGTGATGGCCATGAACGCCCAGGCGACGGTGGAGGAAAGCAGACAGAAGAGGGCGAGGCGGGATCGCGCCTTGACGAGGAGAGGGACGCAGAGGAGCAAGAGATAGGGGAGGAAGGTGGCGCGGAAGCCGACGCCTTCGTCGTCGGGGATGAGATAGCCGATGAGAGCATCGCCGCGGAGGGCTAGCTTCAACTGGGTCACCTTGATGTCGAAATCGGTGAGGGAGAAGCGGGCGGTGTGCTGGGCAGTCTGCCCGGTGGTAACCACGTTGTAGCGAATGAGAGGATAGGCTCCCGCGAGTAGCGCGAGCAGGGCCAGGACGGCGAGGCGCGGGCGAAGGGCTTTGCGGACGGCATGGCGGTAGAGGACGAGTGCGGATAGTGCGAGACCGGAGAGGATCCAGACGGCAACGGTCTTGTCCCATAAGGCGAGTCCGAAGAGAAAGGCGGCCAGCACGATGCGGCGGCGATAGGCGGCGTAGGCGCCGGCAACGACGAGGAAGTGCTGAATGGCGACGGGACCCCAGTCGCAGCGGGTGGTCCAGAGGAAGGTGGGTTCGAGGCAGAGGAGGGCGACGGCGATGAGAGCCGCACGGGGAGAGGCCGCCTCAGCTAAGAAGCGGTAGAGCAGCCAGAGGGTGAGCGCACCCAGCAGGATGACGGGGAGGCGGAGCGTGAGAGCGGACGGTTCGGCGAGGGCAAAGACAGGCGCGTAGAGCCAGGCTTTGAGCGATCCCAGGTAGCTCATCTGCATGAGGGGGATGCGGTGGCCGAAGAACCACATTTTGTAGGCGACGCCTTCGGGGTAGAAGTTGCCCATCGTGAAAAGAGCTTCGTCGGCTTGGATACCGGGCTTGTCGATCCAGAGGGAGGCGGCGAGAACGAACAGGAGGCAGAGGGCTGCCGCGGCGAGCTTCACTGGACGAGATAGCGCAGTTGCTTGAGCGCGTCGGCGGCGAGTTTATAGCGGGGTTCGAGGGTGAGCGATTTTTCGAAGCACTCGCGAGCCCGGTTGAACATTTCCTTGGCGGCGTAGATGCGGCCCAGGTTGTACCAGGGGTAGTGATAGGCCTCGTAACGCTTGCTGATGGTGGCCTTTTCGAGCCACGGGATGGCTTCGTCGAACTTACCCTGCCCGATCATATAAGCGCCGATGTCGTTGTAAGGATTCCCGAAGGTGGGATCGATGAGGATGGCGTTCTTGCACTGTTCGATGGCTTCGTCGATGCGGCCCTGGAACGAATAGGTCCAACCAAGAAACGTGTAGGCTTCGGCGGTGGGATAGAGCTCGATGGACTTGCGGTAGAGTTCGACCGCTGTTTCCAGTTCGCCCTGCATCTGCAAGACGTAGGCTTGCTGAAACAGGTCCATCGCGAGTTCGTGCCGGCTGTCCTCCATCAGTAGATATCCTAGCGTGGGGAACGGGAGCTTAGCAGGTCGGCCACCAGATTGTGACCATTGGCACGCGCCGCGGCGAGCGGGGTTTGGCCGGCTTTGTTGGGTTTATTGGGGTCGGCTCCGCGATCGAGGAGGAGTTGGACGACGGACAAACGGCCGAAGGAAGCCGCGTTGTGGAGGGGCGTGGCGGCAGACTCGGCATCGGGTTCATCGGGCGGCGCGCCTTTTGCCAGAAGATACTCAGCCACGGCGAGATGTCCGGCCAGAGCGGCGTCGTGGAGCGGAGTTGCGCCCTGGGCGTTCTTGCGGCGCGGATCGGCTCCTTTGGCCACCAGGAGTTCGACGATGCGTAAGTGCCCTTTGAGGGCGGCGTCGTGGAGGAGATTCGGAGTATTGGGATCGAATTTGTGATTGAGGAGGAGCTCGACCATCTCGTAGTCGCCACGGAGAACGGCGGTTTGCAAGGGGGCGACGGACTTGAGCTTCACACCGCGGTCGAGGAGCGCGCCGACGGTGCGGGGCTGGCGGAGAGTGAGCGCGATTTCGAGGGCGGTTGCGCCGGAGGGGTCGGGCTTGAGCGGGTCAGCGCCGGCATCGAGCAAGAGGGGAATGACGGCGGCGTGGCCGCGGGTGGCGGCAGCGTAGAGAGCGTTCTGGGGTTTGGCGCCGCGTGCGAGCAGGAGTTTCACAACATCCGCTTCGCCTTTCCAGGCTGCCTCGTCGAGGGCAGTGGAACCCTTGGCGTCGGGAGTGTCGACGTCGAAGCCCTTGGCCAGGAGGAGTAGGACGATGTTGCCGAAACCGCGGTTGGCGGCGAGGTGGAGGGCAGTGGCCCCGGAGGCGGACATGGTTTTGAGCTTTGCGCCGCGGGCAAGCAGCAGTTCCACCAGTTCCGGGTGATTCGTAATGACGGCGTAATGGAGCGGCGTGGAGCCGCCTTCCAGGTGGGAGAGGTTGGGATCGGCTTTGGCGTCAAGCAGGAGTTCGGCCATTTTGAGATCGCCGGCCCAGGCGGCGTCGTGGAGCGCGGTGCCACCCAGCGAGTCGCGTTCGTTGACGTTGACGCCCTGCTGGATCAGCGCCTTCACGCGGTCGATCTCGCCCGAGCGGACGGCCACGTGCAGATCGCCAAACAGCAACAGCGCCAGCAACAGAGTCATCGGCGGCCTTGTCCGTAGAGGATGATACCGGGTTTGGCGTTGGTGTGGCGGCCCTTATCGAGAACCACGTTTCCATTGACGATGACGTACTCGACGCCAGTGGAATACTGGTGGGGCTTGTCGAAGGTGGAGTGGTCGATGATGCGTTCGGCGTCGAAGATGGTGACGTCGGCGGCAAGCCCGGCGCGGAGGAGGCCACGGTCGTAGACGCGGATCTTGGCGGCATTGGCGGAGGTCATCTTGCGGATCGCCTCTTCCATCGTGATGATCTTCTCGTCGCGGACGTAACGGCCAAGGACGCGGGGAAAGGTCCCGTAGTAGCGCGGGTGCGGATTACCGCGGGCCAGCGGGCCTTCGGTGGCGACAGCGGTCCCGTCGGAGCCGATGGAGACAAACGGCTGCTTGAGGGCGTAGCGCATGTCGTCCTCGGAGTGGTGGAAGTAGACGGTAGGCACTGATCCGCTGTTGTCGATGAGGACTTTGAAGAGGGCGTCGACGGGGGGAATCTTGAGTTCGTCGATCACCTGATTCATGCGCTTGCCTTCGAATTTCTTGTAGGCGGGATTGGAGAAGGAGACCAGCAGCATGCCTTCCCAGGAGCCGGTGGCCGTGTAGTGGTTGTACCAATCGGAGCCGGGGATTCCGTTGAGAATCTCGTTTTGCAGCCGTGATTTCAGCGAAGCGTCCTGGAGCCGGGCGATGAGCGCCTTGCGGCCGCCTTCGTGAGCCCACGGCGGGACGATGGAGGCGAGATTGTTCTGGCCGGCCCGGTAGGGATAAACGTGGGCTTCGACCTCCTGACCCTGGCGGCGCGCATTGGCGATGGTTCCGATGAGTTCGGGCATGCGGCCCCAGAGCTTGTGGTCGGCGATTTTGAGGTGAATGATGTCGACGGGGACGCCGGCGCGGCGGCCGATGTCGAGAGCCTCTTCAGTGGCTTTGAACACACCGGAGCCTTCAGTGCGCATATGCGTCGAGTAGATTCCGCCATACTCTCCGGCGACCTTGCACATCGCCACCATCGTTTCAGTGTCGATCCAATTGCCCGGCGGGCCGGAAAGGGAACTCGCCACGCCCAAAGCGCCGTGCTGCATGGCCTGGCGAACGGTGGCCTGCATGCGGTTGAGCTCGTCGCTGGTGGGGGGGCCGGCTTTGCTGCCCCGGATATGGACCCAGACTTGGGCTGACCCAATATAGGTGCCGATGTTGGTGGATACGCCCTGGGCGAGGAGTTTCTTGAAGTAGTCGTCGAAGGTGGCAAACTCAGGGGAAGGGGCAGCCGAACCGCCTTCGCCGAAAATCATACTGGTGACGCCCTGGCGAATCATGGACTGGGCGTTACCGTCTTTGAGGACGGTGTCGTCGGAGTGGTTATGGATGTCGATGAAGCCCGGCGTGACGGTGAGTCCTTTGGCGTCGATGGTGCGGCGGGCGGTTTTCGACGAGAGCTTGCCAATGGCGGCGATCTTTCCGGAGGAGATGGCAACGTCGCCGGTAAACCAGGGATTGCCGCTGCCGTCGACGATGCGGCCGTTGCGGATGAGGAGGTCATAGTCCTGGGCCGCGAGGGGCAAGGCGAGGGCCAAAAGGAGAAGGCAGCGGGTCATGGAAGACATCTTAGCCTGTTGGGGCGGGTTTATCGGTAGAATAAGCAAATC
>JAEUQD010000117.1 GCA_016789925.1 Bryobacterales bacterium
CAGATCCTCCTCCGGGAAGCGGACGTCGTCGACGTCGGCGATGGGCCGGCTGTCCTTCTTCAGGTGCCGGTTGATCCACTGGAAGATCGCCCTCCGCGAATCCGGCGTGTAGCTGTGAGCGCCCACCGGGCCATGCGTCACATACTCCTCAAAATGGTCCGCCCGGTTATACAGCTGGTAGGCCTTCTTCAGCCGGTCGGCAATGCGGCGGTTGGCGGCCATCGGAAAGCCGAGGTCGTCGTCGCAGTTGACGAACAGGAATGGGGTGGGTGCGATGAGCGCGCCGACAGTGGTGAGTTCCCACCCATGGGTGTTGTAGGGGATCATGCAGTCGCAGTGCAGGCGCAGCATCCGGTCGAGGACAAGGCACTCCCAGTCAGTGAGCCCGGAGTGGGCGGCAGCCACCTTGACGCGGTCGTCGACGGCCGCGATCCAGAACGTCACCGCCCCGCCGCCGGACAGGCCGGTGGCCCCGATGCGGGAGGCATCCACTTCCGGCCGGGAGGTCAGGAGGTCGATCCCCCGGATGGCATTCCAGCACTCGACGCCGGCCGGATGATAGCCGCGCGAGATCCACCACAGGCGCTCGCCGCCCGGCTGCGGCGCCCGCGCGTAGAGGCCGTGGTGGACGCCCGGCAACTCGCCGCGGGTCAGGCTATCCATGATCAGGCAGACGTAGCCATTCCTGGCAAACCACTTGCCCTGGTCCTGCATGAACGTCTTGTGCCCGTTGCGGCCGCGGTCGTAGTGCCCGACAAACAGCAGCACCGCGGGCAACCTCTCTTTCACCACGCGCGGGCGCCAAAGGTTTGCGGTTACATAGAGGCCAGGCCGGCTTTGGTAATGGAGCTTGTCGACAACGAAGTCGTCACGCTCGATCGACCCGGTGATGGTGACGTGGAGTGGCGTCTTCTCGGGAAGGGGCGAGAGCCCGATCATGTCGAGGAACTCTTGCCTCAGTTGCGCGCGCTTATCTTTCCACTCGGCGAGGCTGGCCGCGCCGCCAAGAAACCGGTCGCGTAGCGCGGCCACTTCGTGCGCCAGGTACTTCTCAAACATCACGTCGCCGAACAGACGGGCCGGAGCGGCGTCGAGTGGAGCGCCGGTGGCCTGAGGAGCCGCCGCGGCCGGGGAGCAGAGCGCCGCCGGGCCGAGCAGCGCCATCAACTCACGCCGGGTCAGATTCATCCGCATTGGAAGTTCCTGTCAAGGCAACGCCGGGAATGCCGGGCTCTGGGGGTGATGGTTGAAAGCCTCGGCTACTTTACAGCCGCGCTCCCCTCCGCGCATGCGCCGCATCGTGTCGTGCAGAGGCCAGACCGTGTCGTACCAAAGCGACAGCGCTTTCCAGGCCTCGTGCGTGCGCTGTTCCATGGAGGTGATGTCCACGTAATGCGTGGGAAAGAAGTTCTGCGTCTGCGTGCCCGTTTCGGCTTCCATGTAGTAGAGCGGGAATTTCTTGCCGCTGTGCAGCCAGGCCGTGTAGGTGAGCAGCGAAGCGGCTCGATGGTCCATGTGGAAGTCGATCGGCCAATGGGTGAAAACAATGTCGGGTTTGTATTTGTCGAGCAGCAGTTCGGTGAACTCTTTGTAACGCTGCCCGGTGATTTCGCATGCAGTTCCGTAGCGGAACTGCTCCATGTTGCCGACGCTGTAGTCTAAGCACTCCAGCCTGATCTTCAGAATCTCGGCTGCCTTGATCGAGTCGAGCCGGTTTCTCACGGCGCGAACTTGCGGATTCGCGTCGGGACCCGGAGGCGGTCCGCCCGTCAGCGTGAGCGCCACCACGTCATGACCTTGATCCGCATACAGGGCCAGCGTGCCCCCGGCGCAGGTCTGGGGATCATCGCCATGACCTCCAACCGCCACCACTCGCAGCTTCCGGGCCGGTTCGGGCTGCTTGGTCTGCGCCGCGGCCATCACAGAGGCTGCGGCGTAGCCCGGCAGGCCTTGCGACCGGCGCAGGATCGATCTTCGGGTCACCCCCGGCATGGTTCCTCCTGAAGAAGCCAGAATGAAAGTAACGATACTATCATCCAGCTCTTGGTTCGGAACCGCCGCGAGCGGCGGACTTGCAGCCCGAGCTTCCTCGCGACATTTGTATAATGCCCGCATGCAGTTTGTCTGGGTTTTTCTGCTCGCCGGGCTCGCCTTCGGCGCCTCGGAGGCCGACTTTTTCGAAAGCAAAGTGCGGCCCGTGCTGGCCGCCAATTGCTATGGGTGCCACTCGTCGAAGGTTGGTTCGGGCAATCTGAAGCTGGACTCGCGCGAGTCCGCCCTGCGCACCGTGAAGCCGGGCGATCCCGATAATTCGTTGCTCGTGCAGGTAATCCGGCGAACGCACGCCAAGATCAAGATGCCGCCGGGAGCGCCGCTTCCGCCCGAATCCGTGGAAGCGATTGCGAGTTGGGTAAAGAGCGGGGCCGTATGGCCCGAATCGGCAGCCGCATCCTCCGCGCCGGCTGCGGATTACTGGGCGTTCCGGCCCTTGGCGAAGCCGATAGGATCCATCGACAAACTGTGGCGTTCGGCTCTGGACGCGAAGAAGATTACGCCTGCGCCGCCCGCCTCGAAGCACGCTCTGCTGCGGCGGATTACGCTGGACATGACCGGACTGCCGCCAACGCCCGCCGAAGTCGACTCGTTCCTTTCCGACACGTCACCCAAAGCCTATGAGAAAGTGGTGGACCGATTGCTGGCCTCGCCGCACTATGGCGTACGGTATGCGCGGCTGTGGCTGGACCTCGCACGGTACTCCGATGGCGCGCTGGCCGCCGGCGTCGATACGCCTTACCCCAACGCCTGGCGGTATCGCGACTGGGTCGTCGATGCGTTCAACAAGGACATGCCTTACCCCACGTTCGTGAAAGCCCAGGTAGCGGCGGACTTGCTGCCGGAGAACCAGGATTTGCTGGCCGGATTGGGATTTCAGGCGCTGTCTTCCAGCGCGCACGACCAGACCGACACAACGGCCAAAGTGTTTCTGGGCCTGACCGTCGGCTGTGCGCAGTGCCACGACCATAAATACGACCCGATTCCGACGCGCGACTATTACTCGCTCTACGGAATTTTCCGGTCGTCGAAGAGTGAAGAGCATGCACTGGTGAACCAGGAGGAAGTAAAGCGCTACAAAGAGCAGAAGGCGAAGATCGATGCACAGAAAGAGATCATCGCAGAGTATCTGTTGAGCCAGCAGAACCTGGTGACCGACGTCCTGGTGCGCCACACGGCGCGGTACATGATGAATGTCTGGAAGGGGATCAAGGAAGATCCGACCCTGGACGCGGAGACGTTGACCCGGTGGCATAAGTACCTGGGAGATCCGAACAAAGAACACCCGTATCTGAAACCCTGGTATGACGTGGTCAACAAGCCCGGAGTGACCGAGGCCGAGGTCCGGAAAGCCGCGGAGGACTACCAGCAGTTCCTCTTCCAGTTGATCGACGACCAGAAGGAAGTTCAAGACAAGAACTACGTGGCGTTCGGCGGCAAGAAGGGGATGAAGGATGAGCGCACGCGGCAGTATACGAACATCGTTTCGCTCCCCGTTCTGAAGTATTACCAATGGCGCGAGATCGCCTCCGCGCCCTACCGGACGGATGGATTCAGCGCTCCGGCTGGAATCCTGTACTACTCCACGAAAGAGGTGGAACGGTTTATCACAGGCTTCCATAAAGCGCACCTCGACCAGTTACGCTCTGAACTGGCGGCGCTGGAGAAAGACCTGCCTCCTCTGTATCCCTTCCTGCACACCTTGAAGGACTCCGAAAAGCCGGAGGATGCCAAGATCCAGATTCGCGGAGAACCCCGCAACCTGGGCGATGTCGCGCCGCGGCAGTTTCTGTCGTGCCTGTCAAATTCGAAGCAGCCCATCACGAAGGGTTCGGGACGGTTGGAACTGGCAGAAGCGATAGCCGCGCATCCGATTACCGCACGCGTGATCGCGAACAGGCTTTGGCAGTGGCATTTCGGCAATGCCATTGTGCGGACACCGTCGAACTTTGGGCGGAACGGCGAAGCGCCGACGCACCCGGCACTGCTGGACTACCTGGCGGCGCTCCTGGTGGAAAACAAGGGGTCGCTCAAGTCGCTGCACCGCGAGATTCTGTTGTCGCAGCCCTACCGGTTGTCGGCGGCGAGCAATCCGCAGTCCCTCGCCGCGGATGCTTCCAACGGGCTCTTCTGGCGCTTCCCGCCATCGCCGCGGCTCGACTTCGAGACGTTGCGCGACACCATTCTGTCGGTATCGGGAGCGCTCGATCCGAAATTGGGCGGTCCCGCCGAACCGATGACGGACAAGCACCACCGGCGGTCGCTGTATCTGACGGTCTCGCGGACGCGGCTGGATCCGACCATGGCGCTATTTGATTTCCCCGATCCGAACGCGACCGCTGAGAAGCGCACCGTGACCGTGGGTCCGCTCCAAGGGCTGTATTTCCTGAATTCCGATTTCGTCAAGGAGCAGTCGAAGGCGATGGCCGAGCGCATTCCCGCGGGCAACGTCGAGAAAGCGTACCGGATGATCCTGGCGCGCGACCCGTCGCCGGAAGAACTGCGGCTGGGCCGCGAGTATGGCGCCAACTGGGCCGAGTACCTTCAGGTGCTGATGAGCAGCGCCGAGTTCCTGACGCGCCCGTAGCTAGCCGGCACAGGGCGGGGCGCCCTCAAGACCTTGAAGTAAACGCCGCCCCAGCTCCGTTGTGCCGGCGAATACTTATGAATTACTTCTCCGCGCCTTCGGTGGGAGCGACCCCGGATTTCGTTTCGCCGGCGCCCTTGCCCAGAATCGCTTGTGCGCCGGTACGGATGAGACTCGTCTCCCCTCCCGCCTGGAAAAAGGTGTAGCCTTGGCGATTGGTCCAGGCATGAGGTCCACCGACCTTCTTACCTGCCTTGAGGATCGCGTTCCTGGCCCGGGTCACGAGCGCTTCGTATTCGGGTTCACCCTGCTTCTTACCCGAGAAGCTGCTCAGATCGGTGGAGGCGATGAAGACGACGTCGACACCCTCGATCGCGGCGATCTGGTCCGCAATGTCGACGCCCGCCGGCGATTCGATCATCGCCACGATTGTGAGATTCTGATTCGCCGTCTGGCGGTAGTTGCTGCCCCAGAGCGCGCCATACTGGCCGCCGCCCTGGCTCCGCTTGCCGATGGGCGGATAGTTGGCGAACTTCACGGCCGCCTTCACCTTCTCGACGCTTTCCACCATGGGGATGATGATGCCGAGGGCGCCAATGTCCATCGCTTTCTGGATATCCCCCTCGGTAGCGTCGGGCACGCGGATGAACGGGACCGCCGGGGCCCCCTTACAGGCGCGGATCATGCGCGCGGTCTCCTGGTAGGTGAGCGGGCTGTGCTGCATCTCGATCCAGAGGAAGTCGAAGCCCGCCGTTGCCATAGCGCAGTAGATGTCGGGGTCGTTGGAAGAGACGGTCCCGCCGATCACCTTCTTGCCCTCCATCAACTTTTGCTTCGCCGTGTTGTAGAGCTTGCCCGATTGCTGCGCCCAGACGGCCTGCCCGGCCAGAAGACAAACCGCAAAAACCCATGCCACTCTCATGGGGAAGTACTTTATCATCTTTTCAGAAGCGCAAATGGCTGATTTCTTCGACCGTGGTACCGATTGGGGGCGTTCGGGTCGAGGAAGCTGCGTTTGGTCTAGGCGGCCGTAGGAGACTTGGGCTGGCGCCGCTGCTGGCGGCGGACCATCGAGACGATCCGGTTGAGGCTTCGGTCCCAGTCGGGAAAGAGGTCGACGTACTGGATGGAGCGAGTGATGGTCGCCGGCAGTTTGCAGTCGTCGAAGCGGACCGGGATCAGAAAGATCTCGTCCGGGGGGATGAGTCTGGCGCAGTCGAGCGCATAGCGTAGTTCAGCCTGAAAATTACCCCGTTTGGCGACGCTGTTTCGCGAGAAGCAGGCGATGAAGAAGTCGGACGCTTCGATGGCGCGCTGGATGGCGCGGGGCCAGTTCTGGCCGGGGAGAAGGCGCTGGCGGTCGATCCAGGGATCGAAGCCGCGCATCTGAAGATCGAAGCAAAGATTGTCGACCAACGCACTGTCTTCGACGACATAGGCCAGAAAGACCTGGGGCCGGTTGAGCGGAAGGAATTCGAAGCCTTCCTTACCGTCGGGGACAAAGGTTCCGAGACCTTCGATGTCGACCCGGCTGCCCTCGCTGAGACACTGCTTGATGAGCCGTGCCAGTTCGTGGGCAGAAGTCCAGTTGCTCGTGGCGATGGACATAGTCAATCTCGCTTGGGTTCAACGGGTTTGGCCGGCGTCTTCTCAAAGGTGATGGTGTCGCCGGCGCCCGGCAGGAATCGGCCGAGCCCCGGGAGGCTGGCCGGCTTGCCGGAACGGACGGCCTTGAGGATTTCGTCGACGGCGCGGTCGAGTTGATCGGCGGCTTGCGCGGCGGTGACCCTACCGTCGCGCGCCAGACGGATTGCAAGGTCTGTCTTTCGCATACGCCTAAACCATAAGAGGCGGGGAGAGCAAGGCAGAGCGGCACGAACGGAAAATCGAGACCGCTCCGGCGCGTCAAGCTATTGATTCTAAGAAAGTAAAAATTTTTTTGCCATTTTTCGAATTCGTTGTGAACGGAATTCTTGGAACGTCGAAAAAAATAAATTCCGGTAGATTGTGACGGTAAACTGAAAGAGATCTAGAGAGAGGAGGATGATGAAGTTTCTGGGCGCGCTGGTCCGCGCGCTTCATTGCACAATCGGGATTACGCCGCCACCGGCGGAACAGGAGTCGCTATTCGTTTTCGTGTGGTTCGGAATTGGGATGTTCCTGGTGGCCGGCTTCGTTTTCCTGTTGTACCTGCCGTCGCTGCTGCGTTAACCGTTATGCGAATGCGTTTCCTGTTGCTGTTGGCGACATTGTTGCCGCTGGTCCATGGCCAGACGAGCACATCCTCCATTTCCGGGACGGTGACCGACCCGAGTGGGGCGTTCGTGCCGGAGGTGTCGGTTACGGTAGTGAGTGACGCGACGGGCATTGTGTACCGGCAGTCGACGACGGAGGCGGGGTTATACTCGTTTCCCTCGCTGCCGCTGGGTCCCTACACGATCAGCGCGGAGAAGCGGGGCTTCAAGACAGTGAGGCAGACGGGGCATCTCTTGCAAGTGGGCTCGCCCCTGGTGGCGGACATTCGCCTGGAGGTGGGCCAAACCAGCGAGACGGTCACGGTGGTTGCCTCGTACGAGCAGTTGCAGACGGCCAGCGCCGCGCTGGGGAATGTGGTGGAGCGGAAAGCGATTGTCGACCTGCCGCTGAACGGACGCAACCCATTGACTTTATTGGTTTTGGAGCCGGGAGTGATCCAACGCACGCAAGGCGGCGCGGGTACCGGCATTCACGTGAACGGCTCGCGGGACTTCGCCTTCAACACGACGATCGACGGCATCGAAGCGAACGAATCGTCGGTCCCCAATCCGACGAACAACGTATACCGGTTGACGCCGGACAATGTGCAGGAATATAAGGTCACCACGTCGAATCCAACGCCGGACGAGGGGAGGAACTCGGGTGCGTCGGTGTCGGTCGCGACGCGGTCCGGAACCAACCAGGTGCACGGGACGCTGCATCACTTTCTGCGCAATACGGTGCTGAATTCGAACGATTTCTTCGCGCGGGCGCTAGAGACGCCGAAGCCCGACCTGAAGCTGAACCAGTATGGGTTCGAGATCGGCGGTCCGATCAGGAAGAACAAGACGTTCTTCTTCGGGTCGTGGCAGGGGCAGCGGATCAACTTCAAGCAGCCGATCGACCAGGTGTTCAGTGGGCCGCCGATCCTCTATACGCCGGATGCGCTGAGCGGGCGGTTCCGCTATTTCCGCCCCAATCCAAATTCGCCGTTCGTGCTGGATGGGGTGACGATCAACCGGAACGCGACGCAGTTGGTGGATTCGCGGACGGGGGCGTTACGGCCCGGGGTGCGCGAATGCGGGTCGAACACGGATTTGAACTGCGTCGCCAGCTACAACATCTTCGCGGACGATCCGCGGCACATCGGGGGCGACCCGACAATCATGAAACTGTTGGGGACGTTTCCGCGGCCGAATTCCTATATTGCGGGCGACGGCTTGAATACCGCGACCTATTTGTGGAATCCGCCGGCGAAGGTGCGTGGGCCGGCCATCCTGGCGCGGGTGGACCACACCATTGACCAGAACAACAGTATCTTCGGGCGGTTTCTTTATTCGGAGAACAACACGTTGGGCGGCGACCCGAACAATAGCCGGCCGCAGGTGTACCCGGACTTCGCGCCGCTGGGCGAGGTGTACCGGAAAAGCCAGAACCTGGCGGTGTCGTGGCGGAGGGTGATTTCGCCGCGCCTGGTAAATGAACTGACCGCCGGCTACGCACGGTTCTATTTTCTGTTCACGCAGGGCGAGGCGAATCCGGCCTTTCCGGACATTCCACCGTTTGACTTCGGGCTGATCAGCGAACCGTTTCTGAACCGGCCGCGCACGAACCGGGCACTGACGACGCCGCAGATTCTGGATAACGTGAGCATGGTGACGGGCGCGCACCAGGTGCGGTTTGGAGCGAACGTCCGGTTCTATCAGCACAACGACCAGCGCGGGCAGCCGGGAGGCGTGAACGTGACGCCGGTGCTGAGCTTCAGCCGGACCATCCGGCCGCCGCAGGGCTTCAATATTCCGGGCGGGATGAACGCCAACGACCAGAACAATCTGCTGCAGGCCATCAACGAGTTGCTCGGGATTCCGGCGCAGTTGCAGCAGGTGTTTTTGGGCGATTTGCGGTCGGATCAGTTTTTGCCGTTTCGGGCGGGGAACAGCGTCACGCTGTGGGCGCAGGGCCAGCGGCTGAAGCAGTACAACTTCTATTTTCAGGACACCTGGAAGCTGGCCCGGACCGTGAGTTTCAATTACGGAGTCCGCTGGGAGATCAATCCCGCGCCATCGGAGGCGGGCGGCCGGGTGTATGTTCCGAGCGGTTCGTTGACATCGGGGGAACTGGTGAGCTTTGTCCCGGCCGAGCGCTGGTATGCGCGGAACAACGTGGGCGCGCTGGCGCCGCGCGTGGGGCTCGCCTGGAGTCCAGGGCAAAGCGGGAAGACGGTGATCCGGGTAGGATATGGGATGGCGTTCGATCCGATCGCGTCGTTCCAGGTGACGGCGGTGGCCGGGCGCGTGCCGGGTTTAACGACTACCTGCCAAGCCAATCCGGGGACGAACTCAACGACGGCGGGTTGCGCCCTCGCGCCGGACCGGCGCATCAACGAAGGGTTCCCGCTGGAGTTGACGCCGCCCACTACGAAACCGTCGTCGTTTCTGACGCCCCAACGGCAGCCGTTGAATGCCGCGCCGAACCTGACGGTGTTCGACCGGAATTTGAAGCTGCCCACAGTCCACCAATGGAATTTCAATATCCAGCGGGAATTGCCGTACGGGTTTGTCGCCCAGGCAGGATATATCGGCAAGCGCGGCACACGTCTGCTGCGGGCTTATGACATCAACCAGATCAATGCGGACCCCATTCTGCCGGATTTCCTGGCCATGCAGGCGAATGTGCGCGCAGGATGCAATGCGGCCGGGGGCGGTTGCCCGGCGGGCGTGGCGGGCCGTCCGATTGGGCTGGTGACCAGCGGGTTGGTGCCGGCGGGTTTTGTAACTTCGGCCGCTACACGGGCGGAACTCGACCAGAACGCGGCGGGCCAGTTCGCAGGACGGCTGGAACAGCAGACTCTGAATGCGAGGCTGCGGCCCAACCAGCAGTTCGGGATCGTCACCTATCTGGATTC
>JAEUQD010000130.1 GCA_016789925.1 Bryobacterales bacterium
TTCTGCGCCCGCCGCCCGCCGGATACTCTCGGGCAGCGCGAGATTTGCTTGCGGGAAGAGTGGGCAGGTCTCGCGTTTGCCACGCTTGGAGGTCTGGGGGAAAACGGCGGCGATCGGAAGTGGAGTGCTTGGGCCTCGGAATACGGTCATTTTCAGTGATTCAGGTGTGGCCAGTTCTTTCCTGAAAATTGCGAAGTGGCACACCAGGGTGTCCCGTGGGTAGCCCCGGCCGTGAGCGCCGCCAGCGCCTGCCGCTGCCGCTCGATCGACTGGACGCCCAGCCACAGCAATCCCGCCGCCGGCAGGAGGATCGCTCCCGCGTAAATCAGAATCGCCCGCCGGTTCGGGCGCCATGCCTCCCCGAACCGCATTTGCAGGCGGATTGTCGCGATGCTGGTGACACGTCCCGATCCGCTTGCCCGGCTCACCGGATCCGGCCGTTGAGTTGCCACTCGGCCAGGCGGGCGCGCACTTCGTCGCTGGCCGGCGAATGCGGATCCAACTCCAGATAGCGCTGATATTCCGCGACAGCCGCCCCAACATCTCCCTCGGCTGCGCGAATCTCACCGAGCATCGCGTGGATTCCGGGATACCCGGCATCGTCACCATTAGCGAGAATCACGTGAATCGATTGCATTGCGCTCTTGCCGTCCCCAAGCGCGCTGCTGGCGATAGCGCGATAGAAATGCGCCGAACTCAACGACGGGTCCAGCTTCAGCGCGCGGTCGGTGAGGCGCATAATTTCCAGCATTCGCAAGCCGTTCGCGTCGATCCTCGCCAGCATCACCTCCACATGCGCCAACAAAACGTATGGATCGGGGTGCTTCGGATCGACCGCAATCGCCGTCCGGAAGGCATCAGTAGCGCCTTGGAGGTCACCAGTAGCGACCCGGCATTGACCCAGCCGCTGCCACGCGGCCATGAAGGCCGGGTACAGTGAAACGGCCTCTTCCAAGAGCCGGGACGCTTTGGCGAAGTCCGGCCGTTTCGCGCCCAGTTCACGGTCTCCTTTCTGAAAAGCCTTCCTGGCCGGTTTGGGCGCCGCCAATGTCGTGAAGCTGACGTAAGGTTGTAGAGGAGCCTCTGGCGCCTGAGGCTTCGCGCTGACGCCCGCCTGCCGGGCCAGTAGATTTTGCGCATCGCAATTCCGGTCCCGCGGGTCACAACTCACCAGGTCCTCGACCCCGGATCGTCGACGCTGCTCAGCAAGCGCATCGGGTTCACCGGTGGTGAGAACCAGCAGTGGAAACAGGGCTGCCCGGCAGATGTGCTTCATTGCGTTAGCACTCCCCGCGCTGAAGTTAACCGTGCGGCTCGCCGCCGGCAAGCGGCATCAGACGACATCACGCGGAATCAACCTTCAATCCGGCCGCCTGTAAGGCGATTTCGCTCGGTGGCAGGCACCGATGGATTCGCTCTCTGCGGAGGACTACAATTGCAGGCAAAGGCGAAGTCCCATGGCTACCGCCGAGCCGCGACCCCGCACTGCCCCCCGGCAATTGGACTCTTGGAAGGCGATTGCAGCCTATCTCAACCGCGATATCCGCACAGTCCAGCGTTGGGAGCGGGAGGAAGGACTGCCGGTCCATCGTCATCCTCACAAGCAGCGCGACACGGTCTTCGCTTCCACGGCGGAGATTGACACCTGGACGGCGGATCGCCAGATCACCCAGCCCAAAGCGGCCCCAAGGCCGTGGGGGCGGCGGCTTTCCCTTGCCGGGCTGGTGGGGTTGTTGTTGGCAGGGGGAATCTGGCTGGGAGTGGTCTCGCAGGCGCCGCGCCCCCGGTCCGACCTGAAAGCCATCCCCCTGACGACTTATCCGGGTATCGAAGCATGGCCCAGCCTTTCACCGGACGGCACTCAGGTCGCCTTCGCCTGGAAGCGGGAAGACCGCCAGGATTTTGACCTATACATCAAGGTGATCGGCTCGGATCGGGCGCTGCAACTGACCAAAACCGAGGACTGGGACGCGGCTCCGGCATGGTCGCCCGACGGCCGGGAGATCGCTTTCATCCGGAGTTTCGTGGGCGGCGGCAACGCCCTCTACACAGTCTCTCCGCTGGGCGGCCGGGAGCGATTGCTGACGGAGATAGAGGGGCGGGGCTTCGCGTATTGGTGGCCATCACCCACCGATCTCGGCGGACAGCTCTCCTGGTCGCCTGAC
The DNA here is from genome assembly GCA_016789925.1 of Bryobacterales bacterium. Taxonomy (GTDB): domain Bacteria; phylum Acidobacteriota; class Terriglobia; order Bryobacterales; family Bryobacteraceae; genus JADLDI01. The sequence goes on from JAEUQD010000130.1 coordinate 2,166, forward strand.
GGTAAGTGGCTGGCTTATCCCGGTATCTGGCTGCTGTCGCCCGCCACCGGAGAGAAACGGAGAGTGTCGCCGCCGGCGGCGCCGGGGCTGAGTGACGGCTTCCCAGCCATCTCCCCTGACGGCCGCAGGCTGGCGTTCGTCCGCAGCAGGGCCGGCAACGTGGGCGACGTCTACGCCGTCGCGCTCAGCGGCGGCGAACCCAAGCGGCTGACCAACTGCCTGTGCGCGATTTTCGGGCTGGCCTGGACAGCGAGCGGCCGCGAGATCGTCTTCTCCGCGGACAGCGGCGGAGAGTCCAGTTTGTGGAGAGTCCCGGCCGACGGTGGAACACCAGTGAGTCTCCACGCGATTGGAAAACCGGCCAGTTTGCCGTCCATCGCGCGGCAGGGCCGCCAGCTTGTGTTTAGCCGGAGTTGGGCCGACTCGAATATCTGGCGCGTGGACGCGCCCGCCGGGGCAGCGGCGAAACCGCCCGTCAAGTGGATAGCCTCCACCAAGTCCGATGCGGCGCCGCGGTTCTCGCCCGACGGCAGCCAGGTCGCATTCACGTCGAATCGCTCCGGCTCCTGGCAGGTGTGGGTCTGCGACCGGGACGGTTCGGATGCCTCTCAACTGACGTCGTTCGCCGGCGGAGCGGGATTGGCGAGTTGGTCTCCTGACGGCAAGTCTCTCGCATTCAATGCAGCGGTGCACGGAAACTCCGACATCTATGTGACCTCGTCCAACGGCGGTCCAGCCCGCCAACTCACCATCGACGACTCCGTCGAGGCCGCCCCCGCCTGGTCGCAAGACGGCCGTTGGGTGTACTTCTGGTCCAATCGCAGCGGCAGAGCTGAAGTCTGGAAGATTCCTGCCGCCGGCGGATCGCCCGTGCAAGTGACCAGAAACGGCGGCCACCGCTCGATGGAGTCACCCGGCGGCAGCTTCGTCTTCTACCACAAGAGCCCGACCCTCTACGACGCGTGGAAGATTCCAGTGGGCGGAGGGGAGGAGACGCTGGTCCTATCCAACCTGCGCAGCCGGTGGACGGTCGCGAAGAACGGTCTCTGGTACTTCGACCAAGCCAAAGACGGCAGGTGGCTTCTGGAGTTCTTCGACTTCGCGACCGGCCGCAAGACGCCGGTTGTGGCCGTCCCGGGCGTTCCGAGGTTAGGACAGTCGCCCACGGTTTCGCCCGACGGCACCACCATCCTCTACGAACAATTGGACATTCGGGAGGGCGACCTCATGTTGGTCGAGGACTTCCGCTGACC
>JAEUQD010000158.1 GCA_016789925.1 Bryobacterales bacterium
GGCCGCGCGTGAGCGATCAGAAGCCGCCGCATGATGTGCGCCGCCAACCCGAAGAACGCCCGGCGCTCCTCCTCGGGGGTTCGGGGAGTGCCGGCTTTCAGTTCCTTGATGCGGCAGAGTTCGAGGTACAGCTCGTTGACCAGAACGGTGGCCTGCCAGGTGTGCCCCGGCTTTTCCCGGTCCATGTTCGCCGCGGCCAGCCGTTTCAGCTCCGGGTAGAACCGTTCGACAAGTCGTCCCGCCGCCACCGGGTTTCCCCGCCGCAACTCCGCCATGAGGTCCGCGACATCCTGATCCCCTGCCATGCAAACTCAGCGATCCTCATTCTACACGACAGGATTTTAACCATTCGTGGTGATCTGCCGTCACTTGGCAGCACGGAAACGGTGTCGCCACCAATCGAACGCCTCAGCGCATTCCCCCCGCGATTCGGGAACCGCCATCGGACGCAGGATGACGCGGGCGCCCGTCTGGTCGATGAGTGTCGCGATTCGGTCGAGATAGGCGCGCCATGACTCGCCGGGCTCGGCCGCGATGCGGCTGTAGAGTGCGACGCCGTGGCGGGCGGTGGTTTCAAACAACCAGCGCGTATCGTAGAGTTCGCTGTTCCCCAAGTCGATCGCCCGCACCAGCGGCAGCCGGCAGAGCGCCTCGAAGAGATACTTGTGACGGCCGCAGAAATGGACGAAGCCTCCGTCGAAATGTCCAAGCGCCCGCTCGACGTAGGGCAGGACAAATCGGTCGAGCATGCGGGGAGAAAGCAGCGTCGCCGAGTCCTCGCTGACGCGCGCGCCACCATGCGGGAAGAACACTCCCTGCGGTGTGCCGTGCCCATGAACCATCTCGTGCCTCGGCTCGCCGATCGCCTCTTTCACCGCGCGAGTGGCGAGAAGATACCAGTCCAGAGCGATCTCCAGAACCTCGTCCGCCCATTCCGGATCGTCGCCCAAGGCACACAGCAGCGGCTCGCCGCAAAGCATCATGGCGATATCGAAGACGCCCTGCGTGTCCGGCGCGTACGCTGCAACGCCTTCGGGCCGAGGCGCGGCGTAGAAGCGGAGTGCGAGGTCAAGCGTCTGTCCAGATGCGTTGTTGCGCGAAGCACGGATCGCTTCCCGGCTCAGCGGTGGTCCCGGCCAGGGCATCTGGCCATCGCGGATCTCGAAACTCAGTCCGGCCATGGCTGGCACGAAGATCACGCCCAGGTTCGGCCGCACCGTGGGAATTCCGTCGGTGGGCCACCCGATCACCGGCAGGGCGCGATCCAACTCCGCTTGCAGCATCGCTTTCGGGTCTGCGAACCGGGCGGCGTATCCTTCCGTGTCGTATTGCGGTCCGCCGGAAGCCGGGAGCAGCAGCAGGGGACGTCCTTCGCCCGCCCAGAAACGGCGGTGCGTCTCATGCATCAAAAACCCCAGCGTTGGCGCGACACCGCCACGGGCTCCAACTCCACACCGGGCTTCCAGAAGTTGTAGTGCGTCACCGGATTCTCGCCCACCCACCGCTCGTCGAAGGGTTCGGAGGCGAGTTGATACCGCGCGTCCACGCTGATGCGATAGCGATTCGACGTGTTGGTCAGGGATGCGTGGAGCAGGTACATGCCGAAGATGAGAACGTCGCCGGCGCGGAACTCGGTAGTGGACCAACGGCCGCCAAACAGGTTCACCATCTCGATCGGATCCTTGCTGATCCAGCCCTCGATCAGGTCGCGATCCACGTCGCACTGCCCG
>JAEUQD010000174.1 GCA_016789925.1 Bryobacterales bacterium
GGGGTTCTTGAGGACCTCGGCGACGAGGGCGGCGTCGAAATCCTCGTCATTGAGCTGGGATTGCTCCGATTTGGCATTTCGTTTCGCATCCTGTTGAGCCCGTTGGATGATCCGGACATCGTGGAGCGCTCCGAGGGGCGCTTGCAGGTCGTTAAAGTGGATGTCGGAGGCCATTTGGAGGCGCTGGAGGCGTTCCAGTTCGCGCAAATTGGCGCGGTAGGAGCCTTCGAAGCGGGCGTAGTAGCGCTGGTAGAGCGCGGCCTGCTTTTCGGTGTCGGGATGGTTGAGGGGGTCCTCGCCGAGGGAGTAATCGAGCAGGGCGTTTTCGAGTTTGAGAACGCGCTGCATGTTCCAGGCGGAGATGAGGATGCGGCTGTAGGTGAGTTCCTCGAGGAAGCCAGTGGGGGCGAGGGAGAAACGGAGATGAGCCTCGAGGGCCTCGAACTCGGGGCGGTCGGTTTCGGTAACGACCGGGTGCATACTGGTGAGCCCGTGACGCATCGCGTTGCGGGACGAATTGGCCTTGCCTTCGGGCGTGTTCGGTCCAGATTGATTCGGCATTGTCGGAATCCTTTGAACAAAAAATAAAAAAGGACCAGGGAGTCTCGCCCCATTCTGCCGGGGGCAAGACACACTGGTCCTCTCTACTTGGGAGGGTATCATGACCGGTTATCGGATGTCAAGAGAAGAAGATGCGGTAAACAAATTGGAGCGATGGTGAGCACGTCGGGAAGGCAGCGACATCGTTCGTTCTCACAAAAAATTAATCGCCAAAACGTGCGCCAGCCGGCTCTGAATCGGTTCAGACGCGCCGTAGTTCGCGATAGAGTCGAGGAATGACTACCTCAAGACTTCTGTCTGTAACTCTCATGGGTTTGGTCCTGACGATGGCTGGTTCGCCGGCCTATGCCAAGCCGGAATACACGAAGAAGGAGAAGACGGCTTGTGCGACCTGCCATGTGCAGAAGATGCCAAAGAAAGACGACAAAGCGACTCATACTTTGAACGACAAGGGGAAGTGCTACGAAAAGTCGCACAGCATGGCAAATTGCAAATAGGTCTGTGCTGAGGCGCCGCCGGTAAAGACCGCCTGGAACAGGTGATCAGGACTCGGCCTCGGGGAGGGCGCCGAAGGAATCGTCGCGCGGCTTTTCCTCGCGGGAGCTGAAGGGATTGAAGTCGGTATCCGCGTCGTAGATGTCGATGCCTTCGGCTTTCTTCAATCCGTTGACGACGAGGTAAGTGACCGGAGTCATCGCGGCTTCATAGACGACCTTGACGACGTAGCCGGAGAAGATCATGCGGATGATGGTGATGGTGTCGAACGTGCCGGCGAAGGCAACAAACATCACGACGATGCTGTCGACCAACTGGCCCACCGCCGTGGAGCCGATGGTGCGGACCCACAGCATCCGCCCCTGCGTGAAGACCTTCAGCTTGGCCATGACGAAGGCGTTGGCGAATTCGCCGCACCAGTAAGCGAGGAGGCTGGCCACCACCAGGCGGGGCACAAAATTGAACACGGTGGCGAAGGCTTCCTGGCCCCGGTACTCGGGCGCGGGGGGCAGGGCGACGGCGATCATTCCCATGACGGCGAGCAGCGCCGACGACAGGAAGCCGCTCCAGATGGCGCGGCGCGAGGCCGCGTAGCCATACACTTCGGTGAAAATATCGCCAAAGATGTAGGTGAGCGGGAACATGAGATGGGCTCCACTGACGCGGAACGGGCCGATCGCCGTGATTTTCGGCGCGATGAGGTTTGAGATGAGGAGGATGACGACAAAGGCCTGGATGAGCGAATCGAGATAGCGAAAGCGGCGCTGGCTCATGAGGGAGTAGATTCAGTGTAGCCGATGGGCGAAGGCGAAACGAACCAGAAAAAAGGGCCTGCACCCTTCGAGGAACGGGTGCAGGCCAAAGGGGCTAACCGGGCCAGCGTGATATAGAGGAGCTATTGGAAGAATCGGCGATCGCGGCGAATAAACGCCGGCGTTTCGATGTCGCCGCGGCCGTTGGTTTCGCCACGGGCAGCCGGAGCAGACTCGGCCACCAGGACGGGCTCGGGGGCGGCTTCGCGGGGGAGATCGTCGGAATCGAAGGCCGACGTGATCGGTTCCGGCTCCTCGTCCATCCCGATCTGGACCGGCGGTTCGTCGGCGACGTAAACGGGAATGGGAGCGGGAGCACCGACTGAGGCGGCCATGGCCCGCTTGGCCAGTTGCGGTACGTCGGACTTCTGGGGCGCTTCGAGACCTTCGCGCTGGAAGCCCGTGGCGATCACTGTGAGCTTCACCTCGTCGCCGAGTTCCTCGTTGAAGACCATGCCGTAGTTGATCTGGGCTTCGGGGTTCTCGGAAGCCTCGGAGATGATCAGGCAGGCCTCGTCGATCTCTTGAATGGACGGAATGTTGGAACAGGTTACGTTGATGAGGATGGCGCGCGCACCGCGAACGCCGCCGTCTTCCAGCAGGGGATTGGAGATGGCCTTGCGCGCAGCCTCGGCGAGGGCATTGTCGCCGCTGGCGGCGGCGGTGCTCATCATCGCGTAACCCATGCCGACCATGATGGCGCGGATGTCGGCGAAGTCGCGATTGATCAAGCCGGGCGTGTTGATGATATCGCTGATGCCTTGTACAGCCTGCAAGAGGACATCGTCGGCGAGCCGGAAGGCTTCGAGAAAACTGGTCTTCGGCGGAACGATCTCAAGCAGACGGGAATTGGGGATGGTGATCACTGTATCGACGGTGCCTGCCAACTCGCCCAGACCCCTTTCGGCGATCTTTTGGCGGCGCGCGCCTTCAAATCGGAACGGTTTGGTGACGATGGCGACGGTGAGGGCGTTGAGTTCCTTGGCGAGCGATGCGACGACGGGGGCCGCACCGGTGCCGGTTCCGCCGCCCAGACCCGCGGCGACGAACACCATGTCGGCGCCTTCAAGGATCTCGATGATCCGTTCGGTGTCTTCCAACGCGGCCTGACGCCCGACGGCCGGGTCGGACCCCGCTCCGAGGCCGTTGGTCACCTTGGCGCCGATGGCGAGTTTATTGGGGACCGGAGAGGCCAGGAGCGCCTGGCGATCGGTATTGATCGCATAAAACTCCACGCCGGTCAGGCCGGAATCCATCATACGGGCCACGGCATTGCAGCCACCGCCGCCGATGCCGAGAACTTTGATGCGGGTACCGACGGCCATGTCGTCGGCAATTTCGAACTTCTGATTAATGGTCGATTCCAAATTCAACATAGTGTAATCGTTCGCCTCCTTGCGCTGTTTACCGGTTAGATGCCCAAAAAGCCAAGCAGCCCGGGCGGTTTGCGCCGCTGCTGCTTAAATAATTTCAGCCGGGCCGAGTACATGGCCAGGCCCGCGCCCGTGGTCCAGGCGGGGTCCTGGAAGTTCTGCGGCCAATCTTGAATGCCCACCGCGAGACCAAACTTGGCATGGCAGTTGAGAACGCGCTCGGCCATGTCGAGCATGCCGTGCAAGCGGGCACCGCCGCCGGTCAGGAAGACGCCTTCCATCAGCGCGTGGTCCATGCCGCACTGCTGGATTTCCTGCCTGACGAAAGAGAACAGCTCTTCCGAGCGGGCTTCGATGATTTCGTTCAACTGGCGGCGCGAGACCTCGCGCGAGGTGCGCCCGTCGCTGGAGGGCACGTCCACCAGCGTATTGTCGGCGCTGAGGCCGAGCATGGCGCAGCCGTATTCCCGCTTGAGGATTTCGGCATTCTCGTAGGAAATCGTGATGCCGTGATAGTAGTTGAGGCCCACGACAATATCGCGTGTCAGATGGTCGGCCGCAATCGGAAGGCTGGTGGCGCCGACGGCCGCATCGCCGTCGTAGACAGCCACTCCGGTGGAATGCATGCCGAGGTCGACGACCGCCGCCCCGCGATGACGTTCTTCGGGCAGAACGGCGGAATAGGCGGCGGCGACAGGTTCAAACACGGTGTCGTCCACCGACAAGTGGGCTTCATGGGCCGCATTCACCAGCCCATCGTGCTCATGCTCGGAGGTGGTGATGAGCAGGACGTTGGCCTCGAGGCGCGCGCATTGCAGGCCCACCGGATTGCGATAACCGGCGCGGCCATCGACGGTGAAATCCTGCGGGAAGACATGCACGAGCATGCGGTCATCTTCCAGGCGGACCCGCGAGGCGAGTTCGACGGCGTAGGCGAGATCGTTGGGAGTGACCTCGCGCGGGCGGCCGAATTCATAGACGCCGCGGCCCTGGCTGGCCTGGACGGTGACCCCGCCGACGCCGAGGATGACGGATTCGACGAGGACCTTGGCGCGCGATTCGGCCTCTTTCACCGCGGCGGAAATGCCGGCCGACACGGCCTTGGGGTCGACCAGGCGGCCCTTCTGCCAGCCCTGTGAAGCGGCCGAGCCGGCGCCCAGGAAGCGCAGGCGTCCGTCTTCCACAGCGCAAACCACGCAGCGCGTACGCGCGCTGCCAGCGTCAACGCCTACAGCGAGTCTCGGTTTCGATTTAGCCGCCATCGTCGCTCTCGTCCATTTCCATCGCAGTTATCCGGTCATGCAGCCGAAGGTCGAGTTTGATGGCCTTCGGCATCCGCTTCTCGATGTCGGGATAGTGCCGGAGGAACTTCTCGATTCGAGGTTTCCATTCTTCCCCTCCGAGAACCAGCGTCAAGGCGCGGCGCCCGGTGGGGTAAACCACCTTGATGTTGTTGGGCTCGCTGACGTCGATTTCCGAAATCGGCTTGCCCAGTTCCCCTAACTCCGCCAGGAAGCGCTGCATCAGACGCACGCGGGCGGCGCGTTCGATGCGCGAATGGCGTTCACGGACGCCGGTGAGCATGGGGAGGCTGTGTTTGCTACCTTCGCCGACGGGCAGCAACTCGCCGTCGGTGTCGATCAGTTGCACGGCGCCGCCGGCTCCCCGCCGCTCGGGGACCAGTTCGATGAAGGCCACCGGGGTCCGCTCGACAATGCGGATGTCCACACGGCTCGGCCAAATCCGGCTGACGCTCGCCGACTTGACCCACTTGAGATCCATGAGTTGCTCGCGGCGTTTCTCGAGCGGTAAGAGGTACAGGCTTCGCCCCTCGTCCGCGAGAAAAATGGCCCGTACCTGGGCCGGTGCTGTCCGGTTGAGGCCGGCCAAGCGCATGTCCGGGGAAATCTGCTCGCCCAGTTCCGGAGCGCGCACCTGGAAACGCTGATCCTGGAGCAGCAAGCGCTCCAGCCGGTAAGCGGCGACCAGCAGGGCGAGGGCAACGAAGGTCACGGCCAGGGAAGGCAGCAGGTAGGGACGCCAAGTCCGCACCAGCATTATGGCCCCGTTGTTTTGAGGTTTCGGTTTCGCCATCAGTTCCTCTCCTGGAGGCGCTTCAAAATCCGTTCGCCCGCCTGGGAAACATTGCCGGCTCCGAGGGTCACGACGACGTCGCCGGCGCGGGCCGCGGCCGCCACGGCTTCAATGCCCGCGTCCATGGAACCCACATACTCGACGCCGCGGTGGCCGAAATCGCGCAAGCGCCGCGCGAGCGCATCGGCGGTGACACCGGGAATCGGGGGTTCGCTGGCCGCATAGATATCGAGGACGTAAACGTGGCCGGCCGCGTGAAAGGCCTGGGCGAACTCGTCCATCAGCAGTTGAGTCCGCGTATAGCGGTGGGGTTGGAAGAGGACGTGGATGCTCCGGTAGCCGCCCAAGCGGGCCGCGGCGAGCGTGGCGCGAATCTCGGTGGGATGGTGACCGTAGTCGTCGAGCACGGTAACGCCACCGGCCTCGCCGCGGACCTGCATCCGCCGGTCGACGCCGGAATAGGTTTCCAAACCGGAGCGGATCTT
>JAEUQD010000209.1 GCA_016789925.1 Bryobacterales bacterium
GGGGACGCGCCGGCAATCACGATTCGATTGGCTGAGGAGCGCATCACGAAACCATCGCGCCAGAGCTTGGCGAGTTGGTCGCGGGGCGCCCACTGCGTGCGGCCGATCGCGATCACCGGTCCCGTTTTCGGGACCACTCCGATTTCGGGGTGAATATCGAAGCCTGCGGAGACACGGTGGGCCTTACGCAGGTAGTCACGCAGGAGTTCGGCCGCTTTGGTTTCGAGCGGGTCAGGCGCAGCGGGCACGACGATGGCGGTGGCCTGCGGGGTGAGATTCAGTTCCGCGGACGGCAGCGCGCCCGCGAAGAGCAGAAGTGCGGCTAAGGACTTGATTACGAGACTCCCTTGGGCGTGGCCCAGTGCTTGCGATACTCGCGACGGATCAACTTGTTGGCTTCGGCGTCGCCGGTGATGATTTCGGCCCTGGGGTCGAACTTTACGGTGCGGTTGACGCGGGCGACGATGTTGCCCAGGTGACACAACACTGTGGAATGATGGCCCGTCTCGATGTCGGCATTGGGCGCGCGGCGGGACTTAATGCAGTCGAGGAAGTTGCGGGGATGGGCGTCGTCGGCGTCGTCTTCGTTGCGGGAGCGGTCGAGCGCGAGTTTGCCCTTGGCGTCGAAAACGCGATAGCCCCAACTGCCGTTCCAGCGTCCGATGTGCATCATGCCGGTCGTGCCGTAGACCGAGACTCCGTTGTCCTGCCCTTCGAGACCGTAAGGGTTCCAAATGCGGAGCTCGAACATCAGCAGCTTGTCGCCGGACACGCCGGGCGTCGTGGGTCCGGCGGCGTTCCTGAACGTGTAGGTGATGTTCATGGTGTCGGGCGTTTGCTGGTCGTCGTCGAAGTGGAGCTTGCGGCCCATGCCGGCAGCTTCGGTGGGGAGGTCGACGCCGAGGGCCCAGCGGGCGATGTCGATCTGATGAACGCCGTCGTTGCCCATATCGCCGGTGCCGTAATTCCAGTTCCAATGCCACTTGTAGTGGAAGCGGTTTTCGTTGAAGGGGAGGAAAGGCGCGGGACCGGTCCAGGTTTCGAAGTCGACGCCGGGAGGCGGAGTTGAGTCGTTCTTGTGGCCGATGAACTCGCGGAGTTGCACGTCCCACGCCTTGGCCATCAGCACCTTGCCGATCTCGCCGGCGCGCACCAGTTCGATGGCGCGGATGGTGGACGGGCGGCTCCGGGACTGCGTGCCGAGTTGGACGATACGCTTATTGCGGCGCGCCGCTTCTACCATCAGGCGACCCTCGCGGAGGTTGTGAGAAGCGGGCTTTTCGACGTAGACGTCTTTGCCGGCATCGCAGGCGAGGATGGTGGCCGGGGCGTGCCAGTGGTCGGGGGTGGCGATGACGACGGCGTCGATGTCCTTGTCGTCGAGGGCACGGCGGAAGTCGTTGACGAAGCGGGGACGCGGAGCGCCTTTCTCTTCCACCAGGCGGACAGCGCGGTCGAAGACATTTTCATCCACGTCGCACAGGTAGCGGACCGCGACGTCTTTTTGCTGGGCGAATTTGCCGGTGAGATGGCGGCCCTGTCCACGGACGCCGATCATGGCCACGTTGATGCGGTCGCTGGCGGCCGCGCCACTTTGGACAAAAGAGACGCCGGCGGCGGAAGCCCGGAGAAAGGAGCGCCTGTTCATCGTGCCCTCCATCTTATGCGATTGGGCTTGGGTGAAGCGGCAGAAGTCTGATTTCAATCAAATTCGTGAATATGTGACATAATCCAACACACTGGCTGTTTGAATTCCAACAAGGAGGTATACGAGGATGACGAAGCGGATCTCCCGATTTACAGTAATTGCGATTCTGGCTGGCCTGTCCACCAGTCCTTCGCTGGCGCAGGGTGGCGAAGGCAGAACGGAGTGCCGGGACCTTCCGACGCATGCGCAGTTGCAGGCGGCACTGAAGGCGGCGCGGGCACAGCCGAACGGCGGATTCAACCTGGACATGTGGGCCACGGTCGTCAACCGCGATGGCGTGGTGTGCGCCGTGGCGTTCACGGGAACGGAGCGGGGCGATCAGTGGCCGGGCAGTAGGGTGATCTCGGCGCAAAAGGCGTATACGGCGAACGCTTTCAGCCTGCCGGGGCTGGCGCTCTCGACGGCCAATTTGTTTACGGCGGTGCAGCCGGGCGGGACGCTGTACGGGCTCCAGCACAGCAATCCGATCAACACACTGGCCGCTTATAAAGATCCGGCCACGAAGTTCGGCCAGTCCGACGATCCCATGGTGGGCGAGCGCGTCGGCGGCGTGAACGTGTTCGGCGGCGGATTGGGACTGTACAATTCCCAGCGGCGGCTGGTGGGCGGCATCGGCGTGAGCGGCGATTCCTCCTGCGCCGACCACAACATCGCTTGGCGCACCCGGCACGCGCTGACGCTCGATTTCGTTCCCGCCGGAGTCAGTGGCGAAGCGGACCGTCCGGACAACATCGTCTACGATATTGCGGCGGGCATCGGGCAAGGGACTGGAAGCAGTTCCAGCGGTTGGGGCCATCCGCGATGCAGCGCGGCGGCGACGTCGATTTCGCAGACCCTCAGCTTTACTCGTTAAGAACGTAAAGCTTCGGAGAGGAATGGAACCGGATCGCCTCGGGAACGGTCACTAATGTGTGATCATTCCTACTACTGTCTGGCGGCTATCCTGGGCGGTTTGGGCGCTGAGCCTGCCACTGCTGGCGCAAACGCCCACCGTGCCGGGCCGTTACATCGTCGAGTTGTCGGTGGAGCCGGTGGCCGACTTTGTCGAGCGTCACGAGGGAGCGGATAAGCAGGCCACGGAGGCCCACCGCGAACGGGTGCGCGCCGAACAGAAGACCGTGCGCGCCGAATTGGAGAAGCGGCACGTCCGCGTTCTCTATGCGATGGACACCGTGGCCAACGCCCTGGTGGTGCAATCGGCGGGCCCGGCTGTTGAGATGTCCTCGATTCCCGGCGTAAAACGAGTGACGGCGGTTCGGCGCATGGACCTTGTTGAGGCAGACGACGAACAGCCGCCCGCCCGTCTGGCGCGCAGGAGATAAGCATGACGCGACGCCTGTTTCTCGGCGCACTTCCGGTGGCGGCGGCTTGGGGAAGGTCGTGGGAGCGGCCGGCGTTCCCGAACTGGGACGCGGAGTTCATCGATGATCTGCTCACGGACTCGCCGTGGGCGCGTCCGCTCATCGTGAAGTTTCCCTGGCAGCCCGCCCCGCATCCGTTACTTTCAGGCTTTATGCAGCTCGGCGACATGCAGTTGCCCGGGCGGATTCCCGGCGGGGGACGGACGACGGGGGGTGGTCCGCGGCCGGACAGCCGGCCCTCGGGTCCGGTGCAGCCGGTACAGACGGAGATGTACCTGACGGTGCGGTTCTCGAGCGCGCTCCCCATCCGGCAGGCGCTGGCGCTGATGGAGTTTGGCCGC
>JAEUQD010000230.1 GCA_016789925.1 Bryobacterales bacterium
TGAAACTCCTCGGGCTTCGGAGCCTGCGCCGCCACGCCGCGGTCGTTCGGGTCCGTATTGCCCACCACCGAACCCTTGCGCGGGATCCCCTTCGGCAACCGTTGTTCGGGCGTCACAAAGTCGCCGGTCAACCCGATGCGGTTGTTGATCAGAGTCGCGGGCTGCAACTTCCGGATCAATTCGTGGAAACGTGCGCCCGCGTACTTCTCCTGGTTCCCGAGCCCATCAAACCAGATCACGAACACGTTCCCGTATCGCGTCAGCAACTCGCGTAGTTGCAGGTCCATGTATTCCAGGTAAAGCGGCCATTCCATCCGCGCCGGTTCTCCCTGCCAGTTGGTCGTCGACAGCTTCGACGTGTCCCGAAACCCCGGATGATCCATATCGGGCGGCGAATAATAAAACCCCAGCGGCATCCCCTCCGCTTTCGCCGCTTCCGCCAGTTGCGCCACAATATCTTTGCCATAGGGCGTCTTCGTGAGCTTGTAGTTCGTGTACTGCGAGTCGAACATGCAGAAGCCGTCGTGGTGTTTGCTCGTGAACACCACGTAGCGCTGCCCCGCCGCCTTCGCCAGCCGCACCCACGCGCGCGCATTAAACTGGACCGGGTTAAACTTGCCCGGCAGCGCCCGGTAATCCGCTTCTGAAATGCCCCACTTGCCCGGCTGCATAATCGGCCACGACGCCTCCACGCTCGCCAGTGAATAGGGACCCCAATGGATGAACATCCCGAACTTGGCTTCCTGGAACCCCTTCAAACGCTCCACCTCCGCTCCTTGCAAACCAGCCGCCAACACAAGAACCGCTGCGACGATGAGCCTGGCCATGGCAGTAGTGTTTCACCTCCCTATCTCTCTAATATGCCCATATCTCACGATGAACGTGCGGCGTCGGAGTGCAAAAGCTACTGGGGTGTCTCGGCCTCGTCTTCGAACGGCCACCATGTATCGTCGGCGAGATGGAAATCCCTTCCCTTCTTCGTGATGTAGAAATACGTTTGGAAGTCTTCCTCGACGACGTCGAGCGGCGGCATGCCCGGCAGTTCTCCCGCGAACGGGTCCGGACCCGTGGTGCCGGATAAGAGGTACGCCTTGGCCAACCCGTCCTCAATCAGTGATTCCAACGCATCCACGATATCGGAGCGTTCAATCGTCAATCCAAGCCGGGAACCATCCCGGGTGACCTCCCGGAGGATGATCTGGTCAACATTCTCGAAGTCGTCGCAAATCGAGTCCAAAACAAGTCGCCGGATAAGCTCGCGCCGCTCCACAGAGTCCATATCCCCGCCCTTGCAACAGGCGTCACCCCTCGCGGTTAGGTTCTCCCAACATCGTGTCACGCCGCATCTGAGACAGAATCCGCCGGCGGCAATCCACCCCAGATCAAAACATCAGGGCATAGGTCGGCACCATTCGGCCAAGCGAGCGTACCGCCTTGAACACGCATCTCGGCGAAGCGCACAGAGTCGCGGCGAATGTCCTCAAACACTGGTCCCGCAAGCATCGGTTCGAGGTCTCGTTCGATAACACGGCCATCGGTCAGCGTGAGTTGCACGCGCCGGCCGTCCAACGGAACAACAGCGGCGATTCGAACTAAGCCCATTTCTTTCCTTTATTCTAAGGGAGCAATCGGCTCCAGGAGCACGCCGCTGCGTGCCCTTTCCCAATCCGCCCTCAGTTCTTGACGATGCAAAGCCGCCCATTCCAATACCAACGCCAGTGCCCTTCTCGGCAACTCTCCCCGAAGGACAGCAAGTGTATCTATTTCAAGGAGAGCCTCGTGTTCACCGTATTCGGCGTGAAAATGAGCGGGATTGTGGTCGTTGAAGTACATTCGAATCACGATTCCGAAGAAACGGCTCACCTCAGGCATGATCCGCCTCCGAAATCCCCCATTTGCCCGGCTGCATGATCGGCCACGACAGAGCTGTGACGGTTAGCCAAGCCATTGCCGAGTGTCTTGACTCCATATCTCTCTAATATGCCTTGGTTTGTGTTTGCTTGGCGCATAATATCAGGAGGGCCGCCATGAAGGTCTCTTCGAGGGAGCAGAAATCCGTGGCACGGGTTATGGTCTGCCTGGGGTGGGCGGTGGCGGCGCTTGCGGCGCAGCAGAGTGGGGGCGATGCTGAGTTGCCGCGGCAGATCGACAAGATGTGGGAAGCGGCGCGGGAACTGGTGGCCTTGAATCCCAAGAGCCAAGCCGGTTTGTATCAGATGACCGTTTTGGCGCCCACCGCAAAGGAACGGTGGGAGGAGGGGGAGAAAGCGGCACGCACGTTGCTCGACAACCTCGGCGAGTTTGAGTCCCAGCGAGAGAGAGTGGCGATGGAGACGGCGGCGCGGCGGACGCTGGGGTGGGTGGCGATGATGCA
>JAEUQD010000283.1 GCA_016789925.1 Bryobacterales bacterium
CGAAGCCTTCACCCGAGGCGTCAACGCGTTTATCCAACTCACCGCACAGGACCCTGCGAAACTACCCTGGGAATTCCAGTTCCTCCAGACCAAGCCTGCCCCCTGGGACCCCGCCGATCTCCTCCGCATCCGCTCCGCCGCCCTCGCCTCGAACCTCACCAGCGAGGTCGACCGCGCCCGTCTCGCCTGCAAAGTCGGACCTGCCGCCGCCATCCTCAGCGAAGCTCTGACCCTTCCCTGGACGCCCCAACTTCCCGATGGCCTGGACGTCTGCTCGATCCCCAGTCAAGTCCTCAACGACTTCCGCCTAGGCCGCCAGACCAGCGTCAACTTCAACGCCCTGCGCGGGCGCACCGCCGCCGCCGGTCTCGCCCCGCAAGTGGAAAGCAACAACTGGGCCATCTCCGCTTCGAAAAGCGCCACCGGACGCGCCATCCTCGCCACCGATCCCCACCGCCCGTTTTCCGTGCCGGCCTTCCGCTACTTCGCCCACATCTCCAGCCCCAACCTCGACCTGATCGGCTTCGGCGAACCCCAGCATCCCGGCTTCGTCTTTGGCCACAACGGGACCATCGCCTGGGGACAAACCACCTTTCAGGTGGACATGGAAGACCTCTACGTGTACGAAACCAATCCACGCAACCCCAACGAATACCGCTACCGCGACGCGTGGCAGCCCTTCACGGTTGTGAGCGAACAGGTTCCCGTCAAAGGCGCCGCGCCTCGTGAAGTCACGCTCAAATACTCCCGGCACGGGCCCATCCTCTACGAAGACTCCGCCAGACACCGCGCCTACGCCGTCCGCGCCGGCTGGCTGGAACCCGGCAGCGCCACCTTCCTGGGCAGCGTCGGCCTGAATCGCGCCCGCAACTGGGACGAGTTCTCGCGCGAACTCAACCGCTACCGCGTTCCCGGCAACAACGTCGTGTATGCCGACGCCAAAGGGAACGTCGGACTGGCCCCGGTCGGCAACGCGCCGCGCCGCCCGAATTGGGATGGCCTGTACCCCGTTCCCGGGGACGGTCGCTTTGAATGGGAGGGCATCCGTCTCAACTCCGAACTCCCCAAGGCCTATAACCCGCCCGAAGGCTACGTCGCCAGCGCCAACAACGCGCCTTACTTCGTCGAGCGCAAACAACTGGCTTCCCTGAAGATCGGGTACCAGTTCGGCGAGGACCGCATCGAGCGTATCCGACAAGTCCTCGGCGGGCCCGGCAAGATCACTTTCGAACAATCTGTCGCTCTTCAGAACGACTACTTCGTCGGACCCGCCGGCCGACTTATTCCATTCCTGCGGGAGTTACGCACAGCGGCTGACCGGAAGATCCGGCGGGGAGCTTCTCTGCTGGAATCGTGGGACAAGGTACTCAGCCGGGAGTCCGCGGGAGGCGCGCTCTTCGAGCTTTGGAATATCGAGTTGACCAATTCGCGCGCAAGCACGGTGGATGCCGGACGCCCCGCCGACACCTGGCTCAAGAGCATGCCCCCAACCCAGCGGGCCGCCATGCTGACCAAGACGCTATCGCAGGCTCTCGCGCGCGCCGAGCAACTGCTCGGCGCCGATTGGAACCAGTGGCAGTGGGGCAAACTGCATCACCTCCGGCTGGAACATCCCCTCTCGCCTCTGGTCGATTCCGCCACCCGCGCCAAAATCAACGTCGGCGGCAAAGACGCCGGCAAAGGCGGCGAATCGCGCACGGTTGGAAACCTCGGCTACGACTCGAAAACCTTCCGCATCACGAGCGGTAACTCTTCGCGCTTCGTCATCGACGCCGGCAACTGGGATAACTCCCGCTTCCTCCACGTCCCCGGCCAAAGCGGCGACCCCAACTCCCCCGAATACCGCAATCTCCTGGAGAGTTGGGTGCGCGAGGAATATAACCCGCTCCTCTACTCGCGGAAGGCCATCGAGGCCGCCACCATCCGCCGCCTTACGCTGCAGCCGTAGGGTGGCGGATGGGCTTCTAGAACTCGAGGCGGAGCGCCAACTGACCCTGGCGAGGTGTGTTGGCCTGGCCTGAGATGCGCCCGAAGAGCGCGTTGCTGACGTTGGCTTGCGGCGCCGAGAAGACCGTGCGGTTGAAGGCGTTGAAGAGTTCGGCGCGGAAGGTAGCGGTGAGGCGCTCGGCGAACGTGATCTTCTTGAGCAGGCCGAAGTTCTCGTTGTAGGTGTTGGGGACACGAAGATCCGAGTAACCGCGGGCGCTGGAGCCGAAGGTGAGGGCAGCCGGGGCGCGGAAAGCGGCGCGGTTGATCCAGAGGTCGACGGCGGGGTCGAAGTTGTTGGTCTGGACACGGCGGTCGGACGAGATGGCGTCAGGCCGCAGAACCTGATTAAACAGCGGGAGCGTGTTGTTGGCGGTGAGAGTGATGGGCACTCCAGCCGAATATTGATGGATGCCGGTGAGGACCCAGCCGCCGAGAACTTTGCCGGCAACTCCCCTTGCGTTCAGGAAGGTTTTGCCGGGGCCGAAGGGGAGTTCGTAGCTGTAGCTGAGGGCGAAGACGTGCGGGACGTCGGTGGTGGCGATCGCCTTTTCGAGACGCCGGTTGTAGGTGGTCTGGCCAGTGGGGCCGCCGCCGGCGAGGATGTCGGCGTCGGAGAGAGTTCGCGCCCAGGTGTAGGCCATCTGGACGTCGAGGCCTTTCCAGCTTCTGGTGCTGAACTGCGTTTGCAGCGCGTGGTAGGTGGAACTGCCGGCGGGGTTAGCGCGGTTCCAGACGGCCTGCATGTGCGGGTAGGGGCGGAGGGCCTGCGCGACGGATCCGGTGAAGCCGGCGTAGGGAACCTGGATTCCGGCCGCCTGGGCTTCGGGCGACGTGACAGGTCGGGTCAGAAGCGAACCGAGGCGCAGATTGGACGGATCGAGTTCGTTCCAGTGGATGAGTCCGTTGCCGAGGCGCGTTCCCTTGGTGCCCAGATAGGTGACTTCGAAATTCACGCGGCTGGCGATTTCTCGCTCGATAGTGAACGACCAATTCTGGAAGTAGGGGGCGCGGCCGTCGCTGCGGAGCATCATGCGGACGTCGGCGCCATTGCCGGCGGCGGGGTTGATGAACGGTGGACGGGCGAAGTTCTGCGGGAAGCCGCCATCCCAGTTGAAGCCGGGGGTGACGCCGGCGTCGAGGGACTGGAAGACAGGCTGAGCGACAAAGCCGACGCTGGACTGGAGAGAGTCGCGGAGACCGGCGTTGGCGTTGCCTTGGGCGTAATAGATGCCGTAGCCCGCGCGGAGGACAGTCTTGTCCATGATCTGGTAGGCGAGGCCGAGACGCGGTCCGAAGCCTTTCCAGTCGATGTCGGCGAGGCGCTTGAGTCCGCTGCGGCCCGCGCCTTCACCGAGGAAGATCATGGCGCCGGGGCGATTGCCGGCGGCGGGGTTGGGCAGGTTGAGGTCGAAGGTGGAGAGGTTATCGCGGCGCTCGTAACGAGGGATGAAGACGTCGTAGCGAAGGCCGATGTTGACGGTCAGGCGGCGGGTTGCTTTCCAGTCGTCCTGCGCGTAGCCGGCCCAGTATTGATAGCGGTTGCGCGGGAAGTAGCTGAACACCTGGAGCTGTCCGCGATTG
>JAEUQD010000703.1 GCA_016789925.1 Bryobacterales bacterium
AGGTGACCAGTTGCGCGCTCTCGGGGAGAAGAATCCAGAGGGGACCCGTCTGACCGCCGAACGCGTCGTTTTCGGAACCTTCCGCTCCGTCGCGGGTTCGGTGATGGAAGTGAATGCCGCCGCCGGCGAGATCAAAATAAAAGACCTCAACACGGGAAAACCCCTTCTGGTCCGTACGCGGCCAGACTCTCAACTTAAGAAAATGCCGCAGTTTCCGGGTCGTCCCCCGGGTGGTGGCCCGCCGGGCGGCCCTCGCATGGGAATGGGCATGCGCGGCGGTCCTCCCGGTGGTGGTCCCCCGGATCTCTCAATGATGATTGAACGCATGCCGGCGGCGGCCATCGGCGACTTCACGCCGGGCGAAACTGTCTTGGTGTCGAGCACCGTGGGCGCGAAACCCAACGAACTCACCGCCATCGTGCTCCTGGGCGGAGCCGAAATGTTGATCGCCCGCTTCTCCGCCGCCCCCGACCGAGGTTCCCAAGCAGGCCAAGGCGCCGGCCCCGGAATGATGGGCGGCGGCTTCAGTGGCGGTCTGGACTCGATGATGGGTAGTTTCCCCATCATTCAATAGCAACTTTACGACAGGACGTATCTATATGAAATCCATGCTTTCCGTGTGTCTCCTGGCGGCCGTCGCGCAGCTTGGCGCGCAAAGCCCCAGCCTGCGCGGCGTGGTCACCGACCCTTCCGGCGCCAACATTCCGGGCGCGATCGTACAGTTGCGCAGCGCGCAAGGCCGCGAGGTTCGCCGGACTACGAACGAGTTCGGTGCATACGATTTCAAAGCGCTGCCGGCGGGCGCCTATTCCCTGCGCATTCTGAAGCCGGGGTTTGCCGCCTATGAGGTGGAAGGCATCACGGTCAGTGCGCCTTCCACCTTCAACGCCCAACTCGCGATCGCCACTGAAGCCCAGTCCATTACAGTTCAGGAGGAGGTAAACCGCGTCAGCACGGAAGCGTCGCAAAATGCCGGTGCCTTAGTCCTCAAGGAAGATGACCTCAAAGCCCTATCCGACGATCCCGACGCTTTAGCTCAGGAACTTCAGGCGCTCGCCGGGCCAGGCGCAGGACCAAACGGCGGCCAGATCTTCATCGACGGGTTCACCGGCGGCAGGCTCCCGCCGAAGTCGTCCATCCGCGAAGTTCGCATCAACCAGAACCCCTACTCGGCAGAATTCGACCGGATCGGTTTCGGCCGCATCGAGATCCTGACCAAGCCCGGCTCGGGAAAGTTCCGTGGCGACGTCTTCTTCAACTTCTCCGACGAGTCGCTCAATTCCCGTAATCCCTACGCCACCAACCGCGCTCCGTACCAGTCACGCATGTTCGGCGGCCGCATCAGCGGGCCCCTTGGGAAGAAAGCCTCTTTTTCATTCGATGCCGACGCCCGCAACGTGGACGAGAACGCCGTCGTCAACGCCACCATTCTCAACACGGAACTGCTGCCCCAGCGCTTCCAGCAGGCGTTCGTGACTCCGCAATCCCGCTACAACATCTCACCCCGCTTCGACTACCAGCTCAGCGAAAAGAACACCCTCATTGCCCGCTACGCCTATTCGCCCATTCGTTTCGACAACCGCGGCATCGGTGATTTCGCTCTCCCCTCCCGTGCCTATTCCAGCCGCGATGGCGAACACACCCTGCAACTCACCGAGACCGCCGTCTTGAGCGCTCGCGCCATTAACGAAACGCGCTTCCAATTCATGCGCTCGAACCTCAACCAGGACGGCGACGATTCCCTGCCCGCGATCGACGTTCTTGACGCATTTTCCGGCGGCAGTCCCCAAACCGGGGTCTCCAGCCAGATCCAGAAGCGCTTCGAACTTCAGAATCTCACCACGCTGTCGCGGGGCGCGCACAGCATCAAGTTCGGCGGGCGCCTCCGTTCAGCCTCGATGGATGATCGGTCGCCCTCGAACTTCGGCGGCACGTTCACGTTCGCCGGAGGCGAAGCTCCTGTCCTGGACGCCCTCAACAATGCCCTCCCGGGGCAAACCGCTATCATCACCTCTCTGGAACGTTACCGCCGCACGTTGCTTTTCCAGAGCCTCGGCATGAGCGCCGCGCAGATTCGCCTGCTCGGAGGCGGAGCGACACAGTTTACGATCAACGGCGGCAACCCCCTGGCGTTTGTCCGCCAAACCGACGTCGGTTTTTTTGCGACGGAAGACTGGCGGATTCGCCCCACCCTCACGCTGAGCGCCGGTCTTCGCTGGGAAGACCAGACCAATATCTCGAACCATAACAACGTCGCTCCGCGTGTCGGTCTTGCATGGGCTCTGGATGGCGGCAGCGGCCGTCAAGCCAAAACCGTGCTCCGGGCCGGCGGCGGCATCTTCTACGACCGTGTTGACGAGAACCTGACTCTCCAAGCCCTGCGGTTCAACGGCGTTAACCAGGTGAACTACATCGTCCGGAACCCGGATTTCTATCCCACCGTCCCATCCCTCAGTTTGCTGGCCGGGAATGAGACTGCGGCCACGGTACGCCGCATCTATCCGGATATCCGCACACCCTACCAAGCGCAATACTCCATCGGGATCGACCGCCAACTTCCGCGCAGCACGTCCGTCTCGTTCAACTTCATCTCCAGCCGCGGCGTTCATCTCCTGCGTGCCCGCAACATCAACGCTCCGCTCAATGGTGTGCGCCCGATGGACGACATCGGCAACGTTTTTCAGTACGAATCTACCGGATTCTCACGGCAGAACCAATTGATGACAAACTTCAATACCCGGTTCAGTTCGAAGGTCAGCCTCTTCGGCTTCTATATGCTTGGTTTTGCCAAGGGAGATACGGACGGCGTCCAAAGTTTTCCAGCCAACACCTACGATGTTTCTTCCGAATATGGCTGGTCCCGCATGGATACCCGCCACAGGTTCCTGATTGGCGGGGCCATCCAGCCCAAATGGGGCATCAGCCTGAATCCGTTCATCATGGCTTCCACCGGCACTCCCTTCAATATCGTCACTGGGCGCGATACGAACGGCGACACGATGTTCCTGGAACGTCCCGCATTTGCGACCGACCTCACGCGCGAGGGCGTCGTCCAAACCGCTTGGGGGAACTTCCTGCTCAACCCCTTGCCGGGCGACACAGTCATTCCCCGTAACTATGGCCGTGGCCCGGGTCAGTTCTTCGTCAACATGCGCGTTGGGCGGACTTGGGGCTTCGGTGAGCGCCGTGAATCCACTCCCGGTGGAATGCCTCCGGGAATGGGCGACGGCCCTCGCGGCGGTGGTCCACGTATGGGTGGCGGACCAATGGGCCCCCCTCCCGGTGGTG
This sequence comes from Bryobacterales bacterium, assembly GCA_016789925.1. Lineage (GTDB taxonomy): Bacteria > Acidobacteriota > Terriglobia > Bryobacterales > Bryobacteraceae > JADLDI01. The sequence continues at coordinate 3,289 of JAEUQD010000703.1, forward strand.
GCGGACGCGGCGGTCCTGGCGGTGGCGGACCTGGCTTCTTGGGGGGCGGCGGCACGGGCAAGCGTTACAACCTGACGCTTTCCATACAGGCCCGGAACCTTCTCAATCATGTTAATCCCGCAGCGCCTAATGGCAACCTCAGTTCGGCCCTGTTCGGAGTTTCTACCCAACTGGGCGGTGCCTTCGGACCGGGTGGCGGTGGCGCCGCCGGCAACCGCCGCATCGAGCTCCAGCTCCGCTTTTCGTTCTAGTAGGCTACTCGGCCAGGTGCAGGCGGGCAGGCACACTCGTCTCGCCCCCTGCCGTCAGCCGCACGACTGTCAGCGGGCCGCCTGGGAAGTCCGGCGGAATCCGGAAATTCACCTGCGACACGCCAACCACCAGGCCGGGCGCGGCACCGCTATAGAGGACCTCGGCCCGGGCTGTCGTGAATTCGCCAACGATCACACCGCAGCAGCCATGGTCGGCCGCGCCGGGTGAGACCGCGCCGTCGATGCCCGCTGCCGTTCCCCAAACCCCAGTCACCCACATCGCGACGACCGAGCCTTTTTTTGCGGGATTGGCAGCCGAGTTCACCGAACCGTCCTCATTGATCGCGGCCGCGGTCCCATCCGACTGCCGGAAGATCTCTGGACGATTGGCAGCCAAGTATACCGGCATCTCCACGGAGTTTCCTCCACCCGAAACCCGCATCCTGACCGAGTTGCGGCCCCGTGCACCCAGCGGTACTACGGCATTGAGCTGCAGAGGCGACACGTAGAGCAACGGCGCGGCTAGTTCGTCAAAGCTGACTCCGATGCTGCCTCCCAAACCGACTCCATAGATTGACACGACTTCTCCCCCCGCAACCACGTTCTGGGGCATGCCCACCGCGGCGTTGGCCACCCCCCAAACTGATGGGCCTGAGACGGGTCCCGGCTCGAGCGATGACACGAGTCCGTTCGCTCCCGCCGCATGAATCTGCGGCCGTGCGGTCAGCGAAACCGCCCCGGCCACGGTGGCGCCGAAGTAGCGCGTCGAGCGGAGCAGGCGCGTTCCCTGGGCGTCGAAGGCGGCTACAAAATCAGCGCCGGAACTGCTCGCGTCTGGGAATGCGGCCGAAGCAGTGCGCCCGGCAATCCAAATCTCGCCGTTGGTGGTCAGCCCGATACCGATGGCCGTTTCTTCGCCCGGGCCACCCGCGTAGGTCGCCCAGCTCAGGCCGGACCCGTCAGGACGCAACTTCGCCACAAACGCATCCCCATCGGGGGCCGGACGCCGGTCGTCCACAAAGGTTCCCCCGAACGCCGTCTGATATGCCCCGCGGCTGGCAGGAAACCGCGGGTCCGCGGTCCAGCCGGTCAGGTAGATGTTACCAGCCACATCCACAGCCATCGCCGCCACCTGGTTGGCCGGCGTCGATGTCGGCGTTACGATGTAGTTCGTTGCGCCCAAATAGGTGAGAAACTCCAGCGCGGTCCCGGCCGCATTCACCTTGCCCACGAATGCGCCAATCCCCTCCCGAGCCAGCGCCCGCTGGGTGGTCGGCAAGTCGGTCGTATTCGAGTTGCCGGCGAAGTACACGTTACCGTCACCGTCCAATCCGATGGCGACGCCTTCCGTCCTCCGCGCGCTCAGGAAGCAACTGCTGCCAGACCCGCACGACACAGCCGTCCCGGCAACTACTCCCGACCAAACCACACGGTCCAACGTCGCCGCGATCTTGCTGACGAGAGTTCCCGAAACGATGTTCGGCGGTGAGATGCCCAGGCGCGTCGAAGACGGCAATCCAGCGGTTACCGGGAAGTCGCTTGCCGATGTTTCTCCTGTCACGTAGATGTTCTGATCGCGGTCCAAAGCGATGGCGTTGATCTCCGCCGGCCCGCGCTGGCCCCCGAAATACGTGCCCCAGAGCACGCGCGCTCCATCGGGGCTCAGCTTTGCCAGGAAGCCAGTGGAACCCAGGCCCCGCGTGGTTTGCAACGCACCCACGCGCTCGATCGCTGTCGAATCGGTCGAACCGCCCAGGTAGATGTTGCCCGCAGTATCCAGGGCCAGGGCCTTCACCACGTCAAATCGGCCGCCCGTCCGGTACGCGGCGGTGAACACCTCAGAGCCTGTGCTGTCGAGCTTCGTAACGAAGCAGTTGTTCAGTTCGGTTCCTGGAATCCGGCGCGTTCCGGCCACGTAGGTATTGCCTGCGGCATCGCCCAATACCTTGGTGGCGCGATAGGTCCGGGTGTCTCCCAGAAAAGTCGAGAAATTGGCTGCCTGAGCAAGACTCGACGAGCCCAGCAGCAGCGAAATGAGAACGTTATTGAATCGCAAGGGTCGCTCCTAACGGGCCATACCCGTTCACTTCCATTACCACCGGCACAGCCGGTCCTGTTTCGGCAAACTCCGGAATGCGCGCGTTGATCTGCTGAACGCCAGCCACCAGGCCGGGCGCAGCCCCGGCGTAGAGGATCTCGAGGGGGACAAAACCGTTGAAGAAACGGAAGACGCTTTCCATCACCATGGTTCGTTGCAGCCAGAGCCGGATGGGCCGGGCGCTGCGCGGATAGGGTGCGGCGGCTGGCAGTCCATCCACGCCCGCTGGTTCGGTTTGCCCCGCGCCCGTGGCATAAAGCACCACGATCGACCCTCGCTTGGCCGGGTTATTGGGCCCGTTGATCGAACCGTCCTCGTTTAACGCCGCCACTCCACCCGCACCAGTCGAGTTCAAAGTGAAGAGGCCGGGAGCAGCCGGCACCACCGGCCTCACGCCGGCCTCGACGCGGCGCCCGCCGTAGGTGACCTCCACCCGCACACTCTCTTTCCCCTCGACGCCGTATGGAACAATCGCGTTCACTTGGCCCGCTTGCGCATACAACACCACGCCCGGTACGCCGTCAAACAGTACCTGAGTGCCGCCTGTCGTGGTCGGAACGCGTCCATCGACCAGCACAAAACTCACACCCCGCTCCGGGCCCAGGCCTGCGCCAAACAACGAAATAATGGTGCCCGGCGCCACCGGACCGGCCGTCAGGCTCGCACCATTGGCGACCGCCAACCCGGCCACGGTGGGCGTCAGGCTCAAACGGGTCAGAAATCCCTCGTCACAAGGCCACGACGTCACGTGATAATCCCTCGGGCCGTTCGGCCCCGTCTGTGCCCTCTGGCAGTTCCCACGCATGAACTCCCGCTTCACGACGCCCGGCGTCACCGGCCAGTCCGCCGAACGAGTGCCGCCCGCCACGATCACGCTGTCGACGCCCGCCACCGCGATAGCATTCACGCGGTCGATATTCTCGCCGCCCACATGACTGGCTGACAGAACCTGTCCGTCGGGCGCTGTCTTGACCAGGAACCCGTCGTCGGCCGGCGTCAGGTAGACGTTCCGGTAGACATCGAAGCTGGTCAGCGTAGCGCCCCGGAAGGAGCGCTGGTAGGCGTCGGGTGTCGCCGGGAACGTGCGGGAGGACGTGAAACCGGCAATATAGGCGTTCCCGTTCGCGTCCACCTGAACCGCACGTGCCTCCGTCGTCGCGCCGCCGAAGGTCCACGCCACGATCAAGCGCTGCCCGGCTGCGTCCAGCTTAGCCGCATAGCCCTGGGTACCCGCGCGGCCCACGAGCCACGACGCGCCCGCCGCATCCACGGCCAGGTCTGCAATCTCTGCGGGCGAGAAGTAGGTGCTGTAGCCTAACGCCGTTCCGCTGGGAGCGAACCGGGTCACAAACCCCTGCCCAGCTCCCGACGGCCTTGTTTCCAGCACACCTTGCGTCACCGGAAAATCCGCGGAACTGGTGGTCCCCAGCACACTGGCCCCGCCCAACCGGTCCACCACGATCCGTCGGCCGCTCTCCTCCTGCGCCCCGCCGAGGAAGGTCGAATACACCACGCCCGTGCCGTCGGGCCGCAGTTTGGCCACGAAGGCGTCGGAAGCGCCGCTCAGCCTCGCCTGGTAGCTGCCCGCCGGGCTCACCCAGTTATCGGAGGCCGCCACCGTGCCCGTCAGGTACGCACTACCGGCGGCGTCGACCGCAATGGCCCTGACCGTGGCGTTCACATAGGTGAGCCAGACGATGGACCCATCGGTGCGCAGTTTAGCCGCAAACCCCACTCGCTCGCCCGCCGCCTGGGTCTGCCACGCTCCCGTGGTTGCCGGAACGCGCCGGGAGTCCAGGGTACCCGCAAGATACACGCTGCCGGCCGGGTCCAGGGCAACGTCCGCAATACCGTCGAAATATGTCGACCGCGTCAGCGCCGTTCCCTGCTCGTTCATTACCGCGAAGAAGCCCGTCGCGTCCGGGCACGGGAACCGGAACGGAAAGATCCCCGACCCGACCGAACACTCCCGTTGAAAAGGCGCTGCGGGCCCCAAAGGCTGCACGGCGGGAAAGTCGGCTGAACGCGTCTTCCCCACAATATACGCCCGCCCGGCAGCATCCACGGCGATTCGCTCTACCCAGTCCTCCTGAACGCCGCCAAGGTAGGTGGAAAAGGAGACGCGCGTCTCCGCGCTAGACGGCCAGACGGACAAAAACACGAGGCCGGAAACGATCCGGTTCAGAGTTGGCATATACCGGATAGCGCAACTTCAATGCCAAACCCGCCAAAAAATCTACCGGTCGTAGAGAAATCCGGGATAACGCGTCACCGGGAGATCCGGGCGCTTCCGAGCCACGCAGAAGATCTGCTCTCCCCGCAGCCTGGTTGGAAACTGGTTGCGGCTGAGTAGTTCGTACACCCAGTCATTGCCTTCGTAGCCCGGCGGCGTTTCGGTGAACAGATGCTCCACCTCAAACCCTGCCGCGCTCAGCGCTTGGCTCAACTCTCCCGGGGTGTACTCACGGACGTGAGGAGTTTCCGTCTCCGCATGCGGATACTGCGAGTAGAGTTGCGGATTGGCGTCGGCGCGCAACACTCTCGCGACGGCCGTCTTGCTGACCACGTTCGGCGTGGTCAGGATCAGCCTGCCGTCGTCGTCGAGGACACGGCGGCATTCCAATAGAAGGTGTAGCGGATCGAACAACAGGTGTTCGAATACCTCGCATACGAGCACCGTTTCGAAATGTCCGTCGGGGTAGGGATAGCGGTCCTTCTCGGCGTTGAACAGGTCGATTTCGAGATCGCCGATCGCTTTGCCACCTGCCCAAATTGTCTTTGTTACGGTCTGTCCCGCCGGGCCGAGGTAGGCTCCGCGAACCTCCCGGTATCCGAGTACCCAGCGCAACACCGGACCCATATGTCCGTAGGCTCCCAACTCCAACGCGCGGCCGGATCTCCCCGCCGGGGGGACGAGCGCGAGCGTCCGCATGGTCCGCGCCAGGTGGATTTCAAAGTACGCTCGCGCCCCGTCGTCCGGATGGTCCAGTGTCAGCAGGAACTCTCTGATCTCCGCGGCCCGCAACTGTTCCGGCGCCGCTTCGCGTTCGATGATGACTGGCGGCGGCGGTGGCTTCTCCAGCAGCCGCTTTTCCACTTCCGCCAGCCGTTCCATGAGCGCCGCCTCCCGGCGCTCGCCGTCTTCACGTAGGCGCGCCAACTGCTCGCGCGTCTGGTCCCTGACCGCCAGCAACTCGACCGACATCCAACGGCCCCACCGCCGGAAGCGCCACGCCGCAAATCCCGCCACGACAATCGCCAGCACGAGCGCGAGTTCCATCATTCCAAGTCCCCACATGCTACCAGACTCGAAATACAATGGAGGTCGCCCAATTTCACAAATGAACACCGCGCGCCCTCCGGACCCTCCTCGCGGCGAGGTCACTCAACTTCTCATTGCCTGGCGGCAGGGGGACCAGAACGCCCTCGATCGCCTGGTGCCTCACGTTTCGGAAGAGTTGCATCGAATAGCCATCCGTCATCTGAGCCGCGAATCCAGCGGCCACTCGCTCGACGCCGGCGCGCTCGTCAACGAAGTCTACCTCCGCCTCATCGACTGGAAGAACGTCGAGTGGGAGAACCGTGCCCACTTTTTCGCCGTCGCGGCGAAAGTCATGCGCCGCATCCTGGTCAGCCACGCCGTGAACAAGAACCGCGCGAAACGCGGCGGCGACTTCGTACGGGTCCCTCTCGACGACGCGGCCCAGTCCTCCGCCAATCCCCGCGGCCTCGATGTGATTGCCCTGGACCACGCTCTCGATAAGCTTGCGCAACTGGATGAACGCAAGAGCAAAATCATCGAGCTTCGCTTCTTCGGGGGCCTCAGCGAAAAGGAAGTAGCCGAGGTGATGCAGACGTCGCTTCGGACGGTGGAGCGTGACTGGAATTTCGCCCGGTCCTGGCTTTACCGGGAACTGAACAGCGGCAAGTTGGGCTCCCATGGAGCGTGGTAGAATCGCGCAGAACCATGACCAGACTGTCGAACCTTCTTCGCGTCCTCACCGCCGCATGCACGTTGATTGTTCCGGCTTTTGCCCAGAGTCCCGCCGTAGTTTCCACGGGCGCCTATGAGTGTTGGGCTAACGGCGAGGCCCGGCTTCTACTCAACTTCACCATCCGCAACCGGTCGCAGTACACCGACTCCGAGGGTAAGGCCGGAGCTTACTCCTATGACACGGCTTCGGGGCGCCTCACGTTCAAGGGCGGGATGCTCGACGGGGCAATGCCCAATGGCTTTCAGGCCATCTATCACGAACCGAAGGGGAGACCGACGGTCAGCTTCCGCAGTCCTCGCGGATCGGAGGCGGCCTTTTGTGAGAAGGCCAAGAACTAGATGTAGTACATCAAAGCGTCAGCGTCGGCCTTTTGTCCCTGGGCCTGCTCAATGCGCGCGCAGACGTCGGCGAGCGTAGTCCCATCGAGAATCAGAGCCGTCGCGTCCCTGACTTCGCGCATCACCATCCGCGTGCCGCAGGTTTCCGCATCCGCACATTCGTCACACTTGCGGTAGGCGGTCTCACTCGCGCAAGGCAGCGGCGCCAGCGGTCCCTCCATGCGCCTAATGACCTCCCCGAGCGTGATCTCGGACGGATTGCGCGCCAGCGAGTACCCGCCATGCCGGCCTTTCTTGCTTTCCACGAACCCCGCACTCTTCAACCCCAGGAGGATCTGCTCCAGGAACTTCTTCGGGATCGATTCCTGCTCGGCCAAGTCCACAATCAGGCGCGGACCCGCCCTGTGACTGCGCGCCAAACTATAAAGAGCGCGAAGAGAGTACTGCGTTTTCTTCGAGAGAGTGCGCACAGGCTGAATGTCAGTGTCGCATGACCTTCCAGTCTCCGGCACGGACGGGGGCAGGCGACTTCAGTCCGCACGTGTCAGTAAAAGTGGCGGACCTCTCCGGATTACCGCGCTTGAGGTGAATGAGAGGACGCCATGATGAACAGACGACACGGGTTCAATAGTTTGAGGAAGACCGAGAGGATCGGCCTGGCCCTGGGTGGGGGTTTTGCTCGCGGGATTGCTCATGTGGGCGTCCTCAGGGTGCTGGAGGCGTATGGAGTGCCAGTGCATTGCGTCGCCGGGGTGAGTGCCGGGGCGGTGGTGGGCGCGGCGTTCGCGAGCGGGGCAACCTCGACGGAGATCGGGCGCGTCGGGGCGGAGATGCGGTTTCGCGACGTTGCCCGGTGGACGCTGAACCGGATGGGACTGGTGGGCAGCAGGCCGATGGAGGGTTTGTTACAGCAGTTGCTGAAGCAGTCCCGATTTGAGGACATGCCGATTCCGTTGGGCGTCGTGGCGACGGACCTGGCGACGGGAGACCCAGCCGTGTTTCGGGATCGCGGCGACGTCAAACTGGCGGTGCGGGCGAGTTGCTCGTTTCCAGGCGTGTTTCAACCGATTGTGGAGGGCGACCGGTTGCTGGTGGACGGGGCCGTGAGTATGCAGGTTCCGGCAGAGATCTGCCGCCAGATGGGTGCGACTCGTGTGATTTCCGTGGTGCTGCCGCCGCCGGGTTGGTCCGCGTCGCGGGCGAATGCCGTCAGCGTGGTGAACCGGTGTTTCCAAATTGTCCAGGCGCGGGCGGAGCACACCTGGCGGGCCGCTTCGGATGTGGTGATTACGCCGGATGTGTCGAAGATGCAGTGGAACGGATTCGGCAGCGCGGAGGCGTTGATCCGGGCGGGTGAAGCGGCGGCGAGCGAGGCGCTGGATTCAATTCTGCCGTGGGTTGTGCCCGAAGCAGTTTGTGCGTGACGCTGGCCAGTGTCACTGCGCAGCGGGGTCGGGCTGCAGGATTCCGAAGATGTGGCCTTCGGTGTCCTTGCAATAGGCCAACCAGCCGATGGTGGGGACCGCCATTTTCGGAACGACGACCTGGCCACCGCTGCGTTCGACGACGGCCACCGTTTCGTCCACGTCGGCCACACCGATTGTGTTCACGACAGGCTGATCGGGCTGCTGCCGCGGCATCAGGCCACCGTTGATACCGGGTTCGGATTCAGCGCCCGTTGTAATCAACCAGTAGGGCATCGGACCTTCCCACTTGCTGAAGGTCCAGCCGAATACGGCTTCGTAGAATGCGATGGCGCGGGCAGGATCGTCCGCGGGAATCTCAAAGTGAAGTGGTCTTGGCATGTGTTCTCTCCGGAGAAGGGATACGGCTGGGTACGGAACCCATCCGCTGAGTGAGGAAGCCGATGATCGCACCAACGACAAAGCCGGGCAGCATGATTTCCAGGTAGTAATGCTCACCGTTGGCGGCCGGCATGGCTGCCACGAGGTAAGCGAAGAACAACCCGAGCGCGGCCCCGGACGCGATGCCGATGGGCAGGGAGTTCACCTTGCGGGCGATCAGACCGCTCAGCACGCCGACGATCATTCCTTTGATCGACGAGCCGATCAGGATCCCCATGATTTCCGGGCGCACAGCCGGCGTGAACCAAGCCGTAGCCCCATCCAGCACGCCCAGCGCGCCACCTAGCAAAAGTCCAGTGATTGGTTTGTTCATTGGCAATCCCCTTTCAGTTGCGGATACCGCGTTTTCCGCATTTCCTTTAAGGCCTGAGCAAAAATAATCCAACGCGCACGACGAAATAGGCGCTCAGCAAGAGTAACAGGACACGATTCCGCTGTCCAAAGCGATGAAGGCGTTCCCACGCGTTCTCGCGATAGGCGCTCACCGGCTGTCCGTCGAGGTAGCGGCCTACATCACCAGCCAGCACGTCCGCCGAGGCATAACGGTCATTCGGATTGACCGCGGACGCCTTCGCGGCGACAGCGCGGAGCGGGGCCCGGTGCGAACCGGCCATCAAGTCCTCCAGCACGCGACCCAACGCGTAGACATCGATGCGCGGGTCGTAGGGGTCGCCGGCCTCAGGCGGCCGGTAGCGCGGCGTCCCCGCGGCGGGCATCCGGGCGATGCCCCAGTCCATAACGAACACCTCTCCGAACGCGCCGATCATGATGTTGCCCGGCTTCAGGTCGCGATGGACGATGCCTTGGCTGTGAGCGAAGCTCACGGCTTCGGTGATGCGAAGAAACACACGCAGGCGCGAAGGCAACGCCGGCGTAGCTGCTAGCCACTCGTCCAGGCGCTGTCCCCGCACCAGGCGCATCACATAGTAGTGGCGTCCATCGGCCAGCACGCCTGAGTCGTAGAGAGGGACGATTCCGGGATGTTCCAGATGGGCCAAGGTCGCCGCCTCCTCAGGATCGTCTTCGACGACTTTGAGCGCCACGCTGCGGCCGAGGCGGCTATCGCGGACCTGGTACACCACGGCCATTCCGCCACGGCCAAGTTCGTGCTCCAGTTCATACGGAGTACCGGTGAGATCCGGCAGGTCAACCACCTGGCTCAAGTGGTCGAGAACGCCATCGGGCAGCGGGTTCATTTCAGCAACGCCCGAGTTTCGCTGCGGAGTTCGGCCGCACCGGCGGTCACTTCGGCCAGACGCTCGACAAGATACCGGCGCAACTCGCGACGCGCCCAGGCAAGGTGATTGACCACGGCCGTTTCGGCGATCCTGTGTTCGTGCGCCAGATCCGAGTAGCGCGGGCGCTCGCCATCAGCTAAGTCGTACTGCTCGAACACGCGAAACTGGAGTTCGTGCCCCGTGCTCAGGGCGTGACGCCGCAAATCGTCGAGGGCTAACCCGAACATCTGCCGCCGCCACTCGCGGAAAAAGATCTCTTCGGGCGAGGCCGCCGGAGAGGTCAGAAGTTCCCGCTCGGCCTCCTCACAGTCGATTGTCACGACGGCGCCACCGCGCTTTTCCCGGGTCGCGAACTCGTGTTGCTTGAGGACATAGCGATCGAGGCAGGTGCGGAGGTAATTTCGAAAGCTGCCCCGGGTTGGATCGAAGCGCGCCAGCACACCGGTGGTCGAGAACGAGGCGAAGAAGCCTTGCACCAGGTCCTTCGCTTCTTCGTTCGGCCGGCGCCACTTCATCCGAATGTGCTTGTAGGCGGGCTTCCAGTAAGCGGTGATGATCGCTTCCAGGGACTCGCGGGAAATCGTACCGTCAGGCTGTGCGGCCGCATCGAGGAGGGAGGAGCGGGTGTCCGGAAACCCGCGGTAAGGCCCGCCCAGCCTGGTGTCGGCATCCTGCGCCATGTCGATCTGATCAGGATATCGTAAGTGGCCCGTGAACCGCCCTTCCAAAGGAACCGGCTGCCGCCGCATTTTGGTGGCCTGAGTGATGCGCCCGGTCAATCCTTGTAGGGGTCGAATTCCCCGGCACGCGCCATGGCCACTCCCAGCGGTGTGAGCGTATGCAAAACCCGGATCGTACCCTCATGGGCCGCCAGCACCTCGGGCAGCCTTTTATAGCAGTGGGGCGATTCGTCAGTGCCGCCGCCGCGCAACTCCACCTTCGCGCGGTGCACCCACTCTTTCATCATCGCCGCCGTCACCTTGCCCGGCCGCAGCAATTTGCCCGTCCTCCGGTCGAACTTGCCGGTTGCTTCCATCCGTCCCATCACCCGCCCCGCGCCGTGCACCGTCGAGTAGAGCGACTGCCGGCCTAACGGATTCTCGATGCCTTCGACAATCACGGAAATGTCCCCCATGCTCCCGCCGATGAAGCCACGCTGTCCGGGGAAAGCGGGAGTAGCGCCTTTGCGTACTACCCAGAGTTCATCCTTGCCGTGCTTTTCGCGCCACGCGTAGTTGTGGTGGTTGTGAACCTCGGAGACGATCCGCGTGCCCAAAAGGCTGGCGACCCGGTCGCACACCCAGTCGCGTCCGGCATAGGCGTAGCGGCCTGCCAGACGCATGCATTCGAGGTAGTCCGCGCCGAGGTTTGACTTGGCACGGATCACGCAGGGGTCGACATCCATCCCGTCTTTCGCGCCGGCTTCGTGCAGGAAGTGCGTGGCGGTTTTGTGGCCCAAACCCCGCGAGCCGAAATGGACACCGATCCAGATCCGGTCCTGCTCGTCGGCGAAGATGTCGACGTAGTGGTTCCCGGCGCCGACGGTGCCCAACTGGTCACGGGCAAGCTGTTTGAGCGGCCTGATGGCGCTGATGGTCCAGGCCGGATCGTCGAACAGTTCATGGTCGACGCGCTCGTTATTGCTCCGCCCGATGCCGAAGGAAATCGTGGACCAGATGTCGTCCATGATGGTGCGGATGCGCGCGCGGACATCGCCCGCATCGGCATCGGTGAGCACCGCCTTGTTCCCACAAGCAATGTCGTAGCCCACGCCCGAGGGCGAAATCGAGTCTTCGTAGGCGACCACGCCACCGATGGGGACGGCATAGCCCTTGTGGTGGTCGGCCATCAGCGCAACCTTGTCGGCCGTGCGCGCGCAACGCTTGATCTGGGCGAGCGAGGCCTCGTCCACCGGGTCGCCCCAGACGGGGATGCCATCGACAACTTTCATGCCCAATCCACAATTAGCGGAAAGAATGGTTGTGCGCCACCCACCCGGGCACGAGGTAGGCGTAGGCCATGACGATCAATCCCACGAGGACGGCCAGCGCGATGGAGTGCTTGAGCACGGCGCGGAACAGGTCGCCTTCACGATGTTCAATACCCGTGGCGGCGCAGGCGACGATGATGGACTGCGCGTCGATCATCTTGCCCATGACGCCGCCGGCGGAGTTGGCCGC
>JAEUQD010000534.1 GCA_016789925.1 Bryobacterales bacterium
TATTCGCCGGGAGTGCCAGTGCTTTGCTTTGGACAGCGTTACCCCGTGTCGCACGGGCCGACGCGAAGACGTTTCCTTACGCCGAATTCGAGCAGCGAATCGCCCGCAAGGATTTCCGGGGGATGACCAAGGACGTCCTGCCTACTCCATGCATGGTCGTCGATATCGACCTCTTCGAAAAGAACGTCAAGGCAATGGCGGACTACGGGAAGCAGGCGCCCATCCACCTGCGGCCTCACGTCAAAGTCCACAAGAGTGTGGATGTCGCCAAGCGGCAGATCGCTCTGGGCGCGATCGGCGTCACCACGGCGACGATCGCGGAATCGGAACTGATGTCCGGCGCCGGGATCAAGGGCGTGCTTTGGACCAAGCAGCCTGCCAGCCGCAACAATCTCGTACGGACGATCGCCTTGACCAAGCGCGACCCCACCTTCATGTTCGTGATCGACGATCCGGTTGTGGCGGACTGGGTGGAGGAGGCGGCCGCTGCGGCGAAGGTGAAGTGCCGCGTGGCGGTCGCAGTCTTTGCCGGCATGAAGCGCCAGGGCGTGGAAAACGGAAAGCCCGCTGTCGATCTTGCGCAAAAAATTGCTGCCTCGAAGCATATTCAGTTGGAAGGCTTCATGGCGTACTCCGGCACCGCGTCGCATACCAAGGGCTGGGCGGCCCGCCGTAAGCAGAGTGCCGATGACCTGGCGGGCGTCCAGGAAACGGTGGCGTTGGCAAAGAAGGCCGGCCTCCCGGTCAATATCGTCAGCGGTGGCTCCACCGGCACCTACAACATGGATAAGGAATTCGGCTTGACGGAGCTGGAATGCGGCTCTTACGTGTTCATGGACTCGATTTACCGTCAAGTAGGCGGCAAGTCCGACGATCAGACGTACACGGATTTTGAGAGCTCCCTGTCGATCCTGGTGACGGTGGACAGCAAACGCCACGCCGGCCAGGTGACGACAGACTACGGCAACAAGGCGATGGCCCGGCCCACGGACACAGTTAAAGGTATGCCTTGGCTGCAGGTGGCGAACCAGGGGGCGGAGTACGGCGCGCTGAGGTGGAAAGACGGCGGCGGCGAGATCAAGGTCGGCGACCGCGTGGAAATTTTCTGTAGCAATCTCGACATGAGCACGAATTGCTACGACCGCTACTATATCGCCAAGGGCAACGACATCGTCGATGCCTGGCCGATCATGGGCCGCGGCGGCGCCGCTCAGCGTTAGGCTCACAGCCCGGCGGACGATGCGATAGGGAGATGCGACGTCGTGATGAAGGAGCGACAGGAGGTACACGACCTCACACACCTCGCCATCAGCCACGCTGACTCCGCAGGGAGAGCCCGGCTTCTCATCGCACCACACGCCGTCCCCGTCGCTGTGAGTTCATCGTCGGTGCGACTCGATAGATGCTTGAAGTTAAACTGATCCGCCGGAAGAGGTGAACCTGGTAGTTCATGGATGGGTACGATTTTAGCCTTCGGCCCACGCCTAACGTCAGCGCGCAGTAGCTTACGGCGCAACGCTAGGTTAGACGGTTCTTGATGAGGTATTCAGGCGCGCCATTGACCCACGAGAGCCCGGTCATACACGCTTGTCGATGAAGTCCATCAGCTTGGTCTGAATTGGCGAAATGTACGAGCGGTTCGAGAGCGAGACATAGATTCCTCCGCCAATGTCGGCAGGCATCTTTGCGCCATGTTCTCGTATTACAAGAACGCGCTCCCGGCCCTTGGCCTCCATGAATAGACCCATTTCGAAGATCACGTTGTCGCGAGGGGCCGCGAACGATTCCTCCCCGAGGAATTCGTCGTCTTTCGTAAGCAGCATGATTGCCCCGAGACAGCGTCGGGAGGCCTCCAACAGTTCATCGAGGATGGTTGCGCCAGGCGAAAAGTCGATCTCCCAATCGCGAACCGAAACACCCCGTGACGCGAGGAACTTTAAAATGTCGTTGGCGGTCGCTCGCGCCTTGCTGCTATAGGCCAGAAACACGTCATTAGTGTCCTTGACTGCCACTGTCCATGCGTCAAATGTGGCGCGCAGCGTCGGGGGTGTCTAACCAGTCTGGTCCTGCGTCTGCGGGTGCCCAGAGAACAATCTGCCCCCCACCTCCCCACGTGATTCCGTCCGACGCGACATTCTCCTCCGTGATCACGAGAATCTCTTTCTTCATTCGCGAGCGCGAATGCGCCTTCGAAGTGATTCCATACGGTTGGCAGGGCGATGCCTGGAGCACCCGTTGGGTCTCGCCATCTCGCGAACGCGAGAATGAGGGCGCCATGACAACGCGCCATGATGTCCCTTACTGCACCGAACGTGTATGGCGATCGCAGGGGCAGCCCTGAGACCTGAAACTCCTGTGGTTCAAGGCCGTTCTGCCTAACTCTATCGAGGATCGCATGCTTAAGAGCCCGCTGACGGGAATCGAGGTTGTGGTCCCTCGGCACGCTCACGTATACGCGCTTAGCTTTCGCCATGTTGCCCTCCTTCGTCGTCTTGAGGTCCCTCGATGCCTAAGACGACGGGCCGGCAACCATCGCTTTGCAGCCGCCTATGGCAAGTGTCCAAAGTTACCCTTCTTAGGTACACCGGTCGGTCGGCTGAATCCGCCGTCGCTGGCTTCATGGTCCAACTCGATTCCACATCCGATGAGCCAGAAGTCGTCATGTTGTACATCTCGGAAGAGGTCACTTTCCGGTGCCGGACATCGGCCGGACAAGAGCGGCGGTGACTGCATTACACTTGGCCCATGGTGCGTCAGATCGCCCCTCAATTCTTTACCACCGACATTCCCACTTCGCTCGCCTATTACAAAGACAAGCTTGGCTTCGAAATTCTGGGCACATGGCACGACCCGCCGGTTTATGCCATCGTGGCGCGCGATCAGCATGCGATTCATTTCCGGTGCGCCCCACCGCCCATGGCCAATCCGGACAAGTATGCCGACGAACTGCTCGATGCGTACGTGTTCATCGAGGATGCCGACGCCCTTTATGCCGAGTATGCGGCCCGCGGCGTCGAATTCACCCGCGGCGTTGCCGACATGCCATGGAACTCGCGCGAGTTTGTCGTCAAGGATTGCGACGGCCGTCTGCTGGCCTTCGGTGCGAATCTGTAGTCCGCTCCTTGTAAGAACGAATTAGGAAGGAGGTTCTTATGCCGAACTCACAGCAGCCGGAGCGCCCTTCGCTTGGACACCCGAAAAATCCCGTGATGCGATTTCTGCCTGTTGACGATGTGAACCGCAGCGTCGCCTTCTATCGCGATGTGCTGGGCTTCGAGGTCACAGATCAGGACGGCGGCGTCGAAGCTGTGCTGGGACCTGCTCGAATCCGCTTCGGGAACGAGGGATACTCGCCTGGCGACTGGGCTTTCGCAATCCCGCGGCCGCCCGGATCGGCCATCCTGTTTCTCCAAACCGTCGATGTCGTCGCCACACGGTCGGCCCTGCACGCCCGCGGAGGGTCGCCATCGGATATCGAAAACGTCAACTGGATCAAGATGCGGATGTTTGAAATCCGCGATCCCGATGGCAATGTCCTGTGGTTTGGGCAGAGTTACGATCAGGAGCAGGACTCGCCGAGCCGCGGGGATTCACAACCTTCCGGCTTGCGGCAGGCGTTGCCGGAATTGCCCTTCGACAATGTGCCGGCCGCGATCGCCTACTATCGCGATGTGTTCGGTTTTCGGATCAACTATCAACAGGACGACCTCGGCGTGATGGATCGGGATGCCATCACCGTTTTGCTCATCGCTCGCACCGCGCAGCATAAGGGCATCGGGTCCTTCGAAGTATATGTTTCGGACGTCGACGTGCTCTACGAGGAACTCGTAGGCAGTGGCGCTGCGGTCTTGGGCGCACCCGTCAGTCACCCATGGGGGCTGCGCGACTTCAGGGTAGTCGACCTGGAGGGCAATCGGATCACGTTTGCGCAGACGTTTGAGTGACCTTGTCTGGCTCCGGACGACGGTTAAGGACGTGTGACCGCGTACACGCCGGCCAGCACCAGGACGCCGCCTCCCAGTAACGTCACGCGTAGCGGCTCACCGAAAAAATACGAGCTGAGCGCAATCCCCGTGATCGGCACCAGGAACGCGAACATCGACAGCGTGCCGGCGGCGTGCCGCTTGAGCAGTTCGGCCCACACGATAAAGCAGATACCTGCTACCACCGCGCCCTGGTACCAGATGGCGACGATGGCCTCTCCCGTGACCTTCCCGTAGGAGAGGGGCTCGCTCACCACGGCAATCGCCAGAAACAGTGGCACCGACCCCACCATCTGCCACACCACAGTCCGCGCCGGGTCGATGTGCTGCACCAGCCAGCGCGTGTACACTTGGCGCACCCCCAGCAGCACCGCAGACACGATCAGCAGCGCATTGCCCAATAGCGGATTCGGAGCCAGCTTCGACGTTCCCTGACCGAACGTCAGCACCACCATCCCCGCCACCGCCAGCAGCAGTCCCAGCGCCCGCACGCCGTTAATCGGCCGCTCCATTCCCGGAAAAAAGTGACCGGTCATATTGGCGAAAACAGCGTAGGAGTTCAGAATCACTACGCCAAATGCCGGCGACGTCATCGCCGTCCCCGAGTTGAGCAACCCGATCTGCGCCGTAAATAACACACTCAGTACGAACAGCGGCCACCGCTCGTGCCGCGCCGGACGAATCGCCACTCCCCGGTGCAGCGCCCATCCCGTCACAATCACCACCCCCAGCGCCATCCGCCAGAACGCACTCCACAGCGGCGGCACGCTATCCACCCCGATCCGGATCGAAATGAGGTTACCCCCCCAAAGAACAGAGACCAGAAGGGCGAGAAGAATGCTCGTTGTCGAAAGCGGTTCAATCGGAGCGGATGGGGATCGCAACAGACTATTCTCGCGCGGCGCTGAAGGGGAGCTTTTCCTGGGTCGAAAGCGCAAGGAACGGGCCGCGGATCAGCGGGCAATTCCCTCGCTCCCTGGCCGAATTCGAGGTCCAGTTCGACACCGAGCAGACTTGCCGGGACTACCTGTTCCGCCTGCGCTGGCCCGGCGGGTTCCGCTGCCCACGCTGTGGGGGCGCGCCTTTTTGGCCGGTCCGGTCGGTGCTCATGCAATGCCAGGCCTGTGGGCATCAGACGTCGGTGACCGCGGGCACCATTTTTCAGGACACGCGCAAACCTTTGGTGGACTGGTTCCGGGACATGTACTGGCTGGCGAGCCAGAAGAACGGCGCCAGTGAACTGGGTCTGCAGCGAGTTTGGGCTTGGGCAGCTACAAGACGGCCCGGACCTGTCTGCACAAGTTCCGACGAGCGATGGCGCGGCCGGGTCGTGACCGGCTGACGGGAACGGTAGAGGTGGACGAAACCTATCCGGGGGCCTGGAGGAGGGCGTCCGAGGCCGGCAAACCGAACGTAAGTCCTTGATTGCCGTCTGCTTCGCGGCCGGAGGCGACCACAACCTGTAGGGGTTACCTGAGTGAAATAAATACCCCACCTTCGCGATATCCGACTGGGATCGTCGCCTGCTGCAACAATTTGCGATCTGATAATCCGGACGGCCGGAATGCCGTACCTCGCAAGAATCTCTCGCACCAGGGCTGCGGACACAGAACCGGCCAGGATGCTGAAGTGGTCACCCCGATCAAAACTCTTTGGCTTATGTGGCAGGTGACGAGGTTCTGGTGTTAGAGGTACGCAATGTTGTTACCGGCTCGCAAACCCGCCCCGCGCCAACCTCTTCCGCCACCTCGCCCTTTCAGGCGACCGCTTGTCTTCGGCTAGTAGCGGTCATTTCGTTTCGCAAGCTGTTGATTCCATTGACGACGCATTGTCGAAATTTGTCGAGTGCCCGTGAAGGGGGTTGCCGCAGCAGCGCTTGTATTTGAGGCTGGAGCCGCAGGGGCAGGGTTCGTTGCGGCCGATCTTTTCGCTGCGGATTGGCTGAGGAGGTTCCGGGGATTCCGGGGGCATTTCGTTTCGCAGGGGATCCGATTCTTGTGAATTTGTGTCGAATTCTGTCGAATTGGGGAGTTTCCAATCCTGTTTGAGGACGGCGAGGGCGGCCTTGAGGCGAACGGATGGCGAAGCTTCGGTGTCGGCGAGGATTTGCTGGATGTTGGTGAGGGCGAGGCGGGTGAGCATCGCGATTTGGGTGCGGAACTGCTTTTCGAATTGGGCCTGGGCGGTTTCGACCGATTTGAAGAATAAGGGGTTCTTGGCCCAGTTATAGAGGGTGGAGCGGTGGATTTTGAGTTCCGCAGCGACGGCGGGAATCTCGAGTCCGAAGCCGAGGGCGATGGCGGCGGCGGCTTGGATGGGAGTCAAATTGTTGTCGAAATCTGTCGATTTCGAGGAGGGGGAGGACTGCGTAAAGTGTTTCATACCGCGTCCAGGATGAAGGGTGGGATTGTGGCATTTATAGTTCCAAAACTATAACGTGTTCTAAAGGTGGGAGAAATAAATTTCAATTAGTTGATAATCAGATTATTGGGTAGAGGCGAATATTTAGAGAAGCTGCCGTCGCCCCCTTTAAGGCTTCCCCCAAGACCGCCAGGGGAAGCCTCGGCTTCAGAGTTGCGCTCGGCGTGGAGAGAGTGGGAGGGGCGAGGGAGTGGAGCGCGGTGGAGACGTTGGATGACCCGGTAGGCACCGCTTTCGTCGTCACGCGAAGTTTCTCCACTCCCTTGCCGAGAGACCGCATCGGTTTGAAGTCATCGGGCTGCTCACCGCGCTGCACCTAATCCGGTTGGTACCCTGCATCGTGGCGGGCATCCTCGCGGAAGCCTCGCAGGCATTGGAGCGAGTTGCCCAGGAAAGACACCGGTCTCCGGTCGTGTTGACGGCCATTGGCGTTTCCCGGGGCGCTACTGCGTTGCGTTCTCCGTAGGTTAATGGCTTCTGGCTGCTGGCAGCGGCTAGTTCTTGCGGTAAACGTCCAGGTCGGTGCGACTCGGTTTTCCTGAAAGGTCCGTGAGCAAGAGGGTCGTCGTGGCGATCTTTGTAAAACCAGCGGGTGCGGCGGTTCCGGCAGGCTGCAGGAGCAGAGCGCCCGCAGTGAGGCCCGGGCCTACCGGTCCGGTGGGCCCGGCGGGGCCGGGCAGTCCCGGCAGTCCTTGCGGACCGGCAATTCCCTGAGGTCCTTGCGGTCCAGCCGCTCCGGACGGACCGATGGGCCCCGGGGCGCCTGCCGGTCCTTGCGGGCCTGCCGGTCCTTGCGGGCCTGCCGGTCCTTGCGCACCCGCTGGTCCTTGCGCACCCGCCGGTCCCGGAGGCCCCTGCGGGCCGGTCTGTCCGAGGAAAGGGAGTTGGGACGAACGGCTCCAGCTCTTATCCACCTTCTGGGTGTAGACCTTGCCAGCATTCAGGTCGACGTAGTAGTCGCCATCGTTCCCCTCAACGTCGGCAGGCTCACCCAGACCAGCGATCACCGGGCCGCTTGGGATGTAATGCTGAGTCGATCCCCGCAGAGGATCGGCAAGGGGAGGATTGGTGAGGGATACTATCTGCCAGCTTCCGTCGACGTGCATCTGAAGGTACTTACCGTCCCCCTGAAAGAAGTTCATGGACAAACCGACGATCTTGCCGCCGCGCAGACGGTAACCCTGGAAATTGGGAGAGGCGGCGGTCGCCTGGTTGTACAGTTGGGTTCCGATCGAGATGGAGAATCTATGCATCGTCGAAAAATCGTTGTAGTCGCCGTCGGGCTTGGCTAGCGCCGCCGAGTCAATGCGGAACTGGCCTCTGAGTATGGAGAGAGCGTTGGCACCGAAGGCGCTGCCCTGGTTCGCTACCAGTATCATTTCGTGATAAACGGGGAATGCGGACAGCTGTCCGATGAGCCCGAACGCGAGTGCGGCGAGCCGGAGGAGTTTGTTCAGTTTGCTTTTCGTCATGACATCCTTCCATCGAAGTGAAATCCGGGTACCGCTGCGCCGCCAGAACCGCGGACACCGCGGGTTACGGTCGAATGGACGCTGCGAAGAAACCCGGTGGCGCCCTGTTTGGCTTGTGCATTCTGCTGGACCGGATAGCAGTGGCGCCCCTCTCAAACCAGTAGGTGCTCGCAGGGGCGCGAATCCTGCCATTGGTGCGTGAAAAATTTCTGTGGATAGTTAAACTGTTCTCGAGGTCGTGCGCGCCGCGGACGGTGGTCCGGCATTGGAAGTCCGCACGAACCTGGCTGGAGAAAGCGGTTGGCGCCATTTCCGGACGCCATTCAGGCATTGTCTGTGGACCGACGCGGCATCGCGTGTGAGGTATAGGGTCGGTCCAGGTGCCGGGCGGCACGGGTGGGGCAGAATACGCGGTGGGGGATACTGCCGGGGATACTGCGCGGACCCGGTTACCTTCGGTTGTCAGACTGTTTTATCGACGTGGTTTCGTGGCGTGGCAGACTCTTGCCTCATTCTGACGTTCGGCCTTGGGGCAGGGTTTACATTTCGGCCTTCGGGACTGCAAAGGCAGGGGTTTGCGGTCCATGAGAGCGGGCGAACGAGGGTTTCTGGCCACAACTCTCCGTCCTTGCGAAGGCCGTTCCATCCTTTGTTGAACTCGTCCGCCGGGACCTCCAACTGAGAGGAGACTGAACCTCAAGCCCAGAGCCTTCAAAGCGAGCAATGGCCGTGGCGGGCATCCTCGCGGAAGCCTCGCAGGCATTGGAGCGAGTTGCCCAGGAAAGACACCGGTCTCCGGTCGTGTTGAGTGCCATTGGCGATTCCCGGGTGGTTTCGGGCTGATGACGAGAATTATGTGCAGGATTTCGTCGGATTCGGATACTCGATGGGCAGGTGGGGGGGGAGGCTGCGGGAGGCGGTCAGGATTTTCGGACGCCATTGGAGCGAGAAATGTTGTGGTTGTCTGCATTCTTTCTCAAGAGTGGCCAAAGTGCCACAGGACGCAGACGCGCGGACGTCGAGGCGCGGACGAGCAATGTGTAAAATGGGAGCACTATTGCACTTTCAATGGAGCAACTATGCTGCTAGCTGTCAGGGACGAAACCGCCGCGGGACAGTCGTTGTACGAAGTTGCCATCGAATTCTTGACGGAGCGAATCACTGTCAAGGATTTGGTACGCGAGCGGGTCCGCCAAGAGGTCCAATACTTCAACCGCAAATCTGGTGAGGAGTTTCAGGGGCTTGTTCAGCCTACTGGCGCGGAAGTGGTCCTCAATGGCCGGACTACTGCCTTCAGGATGCAGGAACACCGTCGGCTAGATGTGGATGAACAGGTGCAACGAGCGCTCGAAGGCTTCACGAATAATAGCTATTTCATTCTGATCAACGACAACCAGGCGGAGAGCCTCGATCAAGAGGTTTCCATTAGTCCCCAAACCCGAATCAGCTTCGTTAAGTTGACTCCTCTCGTCGGGGGCTGAACTCATGCGACCGTTGGAAAGCCACCAGAAGTGAGAGGAGTGACCCAATGGATTGGTGACCATTCGAGGTTCTTTTTGGTGCCGGGGGAGCATTGGACGGATGCGCTTAATGCGGAACTGGCAGCGCTACCGGCAAAAGAACGCGCCGCCTGGGTATCTCTTTTGAAGCACGCTTTGACCGCTACCTCGTCGCGGCCATCCGCGCGTTGGATCAAGGCAGCCAAGGAATTGGTCATCGCCATCGGGGAGAAGCAAGTGAGCGCTTCATTTGAGCGCTGGTTGTCACAGGTAGCTAAGGGCCGGGCCATCGCAGAATCGGCGACGAGTATTCACGACACCCGCAGTGTCAGCGATACCATCCACGACGAAAACGCCACGGTATTACGCGGCATGCTTTGGATGATTCCTTTGCTTTCCAATTCCACGAGCATGCTGCGAATGGTCGCGACCATCGCCGTGTCCGCGTACAAGAAGGTTCCCGGCGTGGGGCCGAGAGCCGTAAAAGTGGGCAACGCCGCCGTGTACGTGCTGTCCGAAATCATCACTCCAGAATCTGTCGGCTTCCTGGCGATGCTCAAGGTCCGTGTGCGGTTCGGTACTGCTCAAAAAGAGATCGAGAAGGCGTTTGATGCGGCAGCCGCCGCACTCGATCTGCCGCGCGATCAGGTCGAAGAGTTGGGCGCGCCTGCTTGCGGCTTAGAGACGGTAGGGCGGCGCGAGGAGATTCTAGGTGACTGCCGCGCCGAACTCGTCGTGAATGGTAGCGACGCGGAGTTGCGGTGGTTCGATGCCCGTGGCAAGAGTGTCAAGTCCGTTCCGGCACACGCAAAACGGGAACACGCGGAGACCTGCAAAGAGCTTCGGCAGAATCTAAACGACGTAGCCGCAATGCTATCGGCCCAGCGCGACCGCGTGGATTCATTGTTCTTATCGCGGAAGCCCTGGACCGCGGCGGCATGGCACGAGCGCTATCTGGACCACCCCCTGGTTGGCACGATCGCGCGCCGCCTGATATGGTGCGTCGGGGGTATACCGGTTCTCGCCATCGATGGCCGTACCGCCGACATTGAGGGCAATTCACTGCAGGTTGAAGACGACTCTCAAGTGACGCTGTGGCATCCCGCTGAGCGCGAGATGAGTGAAGTGCTCGGTTGGCGGAAGCGAATTGAATCACTGGGAATCGTACAACCCTTCAAACAGGCGCATCGCGAAATCTACCTTCTAACCGATGCCGAACTTCGCACCGGGACGTACTCCAACCGCTTTGCGGCTCACATTCTTCGCCAGCATCAGTTCAACGCGCTGTGCAGTGCGCGACGGTGGAAGAACAAGCTGCGCCTGATGGTGGACGATACGTATCCGCCCAGTTCTCGCGACCTACCCGAGTGGGGGCTTCGCGCTGAGTTTTGGATCGAAGGGGTTGGGGAAATCTACGGCACGGACACAAACGAAGCGGGCGTCTTCCATATGCTTGCGACGGATCAAATTCGCTTCTATCGAATTGGTGCTGCCCCCAACTCGGCGCACGCAGGAGGTGGAGGCTACGCGGCGCAGGCACAGGGGCCAGGTGATGGGAATATCAATGAACCTCTGCCGCTCGACCAGATACCTGCGCTGGTGTTCTCCGAAGTGATGCGTGACGTGGACCTGTTTGTGGGCGTCGCATCCATTGGCAATGATCCGACATGGCAGGATGGTGGTCCCGGCGGACGCTATTCCGGATACTGGCAGGGCTACAGTTTCGGAGAACTGTCGGAAGCCGCCGTCACTCGCCGCGAGGTGTTGGTCAACCTCCTGCCGCGCCTGAAAGTCTCGGCCCGGTGCACGTTGAGCGAGCGGTTCCTGGAGGTGCGTGGCGACCTCCGGTCCTACAAAATCCACCTGGGATCTGGAAACATCTTGATGAAGCCCAACGACCAGTATCTGTGCATCGTGCCTGATTCTCGACCAAAGGCTGGGCAGTCATCGATCTACCTGCCGTTCGAAGGTGACAGTACGCTGTCGATCATCCTGAGCAAGGCGTTTCTGCTGGCTGACGACCGCAACATCACGGACCCGACGATTGTGCGCCAGATCCAACGCAATAGTGCACGGGACTGAAGCACAGCCGAACACACACGCGAAAAGACGTACTCCTAGGGCTGGGTGCTACCTCACGACCTGTCTTGGGGAAGGACCGCTGCGATAAGTCCTTTATTGTGAGTGGTGAGCGCGGAAGGAATCGAACCTTCAACCTACTGATTAAGAGTCAGTTGCTCTGCCAGTTGAGCTACGCGCCCGCACTTGCTAGTGTAGCAAGTCGATGAGGAAAAATCTGCTCATAGTCTCATCGCGACCGGAAACATGTTTCCGCCGGTGTCGTGGGTCTGATCTGGTTCTCGGCAATCCGCTCCATCAGGGGGAACACGTCGCGCTCTTCTTCGATGATGTTGTGCTGGGCCATCGCCAGGAAGCGGCGCGATAGGTATGCCGTATCCGTGACACCCCCGGCCTCCAACGACTCGATCAGCCGGGCGCCGATCTCCAAGGCTTCGTCGTGTTGAGCCCTCAGTTTCGCCGCAATCTTCGGATCGGCGATTGCCAGCGCCGCCAGGAACGGTTCTTCGGCGGCGTAATGCCGCGCGGCCAAGTCCACCAACGCACGGACCGCGTCAATGTCAAACTTCGCCGCGCGAGTCGCTTCCGCCAACCAATCCAGCCCCACTTCGATGGCGCGATGATCCGACCGCTGGCGACGTTCCACCGGGGTCAATTCGGGCGCGCGGCCATCCAATAGCCGGGCCGCGTTCGGACGGTCAGGTTCGGACGTGCCACAACCACGCGGATGTCGTGCCAGCCGCCTTGATCCCGAGTGTTCGGCCGGTAGCTGAGCAGATACTGGCTGTGGAGTTCCTCTCCCAACTGGCCCACTACCTGTTCGAGCGTTCGCTGATTGATGAACGAGAACTCGCGCCCGCCGGTGTACTGGGTGAACACCTCCAGCGGATTCGCGATAAAGATGCCCTTCACCTGCTTGAACAGTTCCACAAACAGCGGCATCACGTTACCGGTGGCGCCGCGGTAGCCGCTCAGCGCATCGGTGGTATTCGGCGTCATCGGAGCGCCGGGAGGTACCGGGCGGGCCCCGGGCGGCAACGGGTCCAGCCGCGGCGCTTCCATTTTCTTCGAGATCGTCGTGATGAACCGGTTGATGTTGATCGAATACACGATGATGTTGTTGATCTGCGCTTCCAACAGCGCTTCGCGCAGGCGGCCTTCGCTGCCTTTGTCCTGCGTTTCGGCGATCAACAGCAGAATCCGCCGGTGGTTGGACGGACGGCGGCGCAGCATGCGGGTCGCCTGAAATACACTGTCGATCATCGCGCTGGTCGAACTGCCCGGGTTGATCCTCTCCAACGCCTTCGTGAATAGCTTGCCATCGTTCGTAAAGCCGTCGGTGAGTTCCATGACGCGATGGTCGAACTTGAGGATGGCCGCTTCGCCCTGCTCCCCGATTACGAGGCCCTCCAGTAGCGGTCCCAGCTTTTTGATGGTGGGGAGCACCGGCTCCACCGAAGCATTGGCCTGGACGGCGACGACCAGCGAGATCGGAACAAAACTGACGTCCGCGCGGATCTCCTGGGACTTCTCCATGTCATACAAAATGAAGTCTTTCGCTTCCAAGCCGTTCACGTAGCGGTTGTTGCTGTCGAGGACCGTGACGGGCGCCACCACTTCAAAGGTATCGACCACAATTCGCGGCCCCGCCGGCTCCTGGGCGCCCAAAGACAAGGGGAGGGAGAGAGACCCGAGCAGCAATTCCCGTCGCGTGCGCATAGCTGTTCTTAGTTTACCGGACGCTTCCGATGGGAACTTCGTTCCCGGAGGAACAAAGTCAGAACTTCACTTTCGGGGCCGCACGAGCCGCATCTTCGGTCTTGAAATAGGCGTCGTTGCGTTGGAAGTTGAACAAGGAGGCGGCGAGGTTGTTGGGGAATTGCTGAAGGTACGTATTGTACTTCTGTACCGTCTCGTTATACTTCCGCCGCTCCACGGCGACTCGATTCTCGGTGCCGGCCAGTTCGTCCTGCAAGCGCAGGAAATTCTCGTTCGAGCGTAACTGCGGATAGTTTTCCACGACGACCAGCAGTCGGGACAAGGCCGAATCGAGCCGCGCGTTGGCCTGAATGGCTTCCTGCGGGTTGCGTGCGCCGGAGAGAGCGGCGCGGGCGTTGGCGAGGTCCGCAAAGACCGTCTTCTCCTGAGCAGCGAAGCCCTTGACCGTTTCGACGAGGTTCGGAATGAGGTCGGCGCGGCGCTGGAGAGCCACATCCACCTGGGCCCACGAGCCGTTGATGGCTTCGCTTTGCGCCACCAGTTCGTTGCGCGCGGAGATCAGGCTTCCACCCACCATGAAACCCACCAGAAGCAGAACACCAACCAGCACCAGAAGAATTTTCATCGTTGCTCCCTTACTTTTCCAACCGGTCGACGGCGTCAACCAGCGCTTGGACACTCATCAAATATTGTGCAAAGACGGCGGAGATGTCCACCTGTTTTGCACCGCTCCGGTCTTCCCGCAGGTCCATCAAAGCGGAAAACGGAGCAGGGTCGATTCCGAACTGCCGCGATAAGGCGTCGATGGTAGCTCTCTTGTTATACTCCGGCGCCGCACCGGTCAGCCGGAGGGCATGGCGGCCGAGGACCAGGAAGGTGGCCACGGATTCGGCCAGGAGTTTGGCGAGCAGTTTGTGGTCGTGCACGACGGCGGCGGACTTCTGACGGAGGCGAAGGAACGCGGTCCGCAGTTGATACTCGACCTGCGCACGGTAGAAGGCATGGTCGATTTCCAGTGCCGCAATGACATCGGCGCCATGGAGGACGCGGCGGCGGTCGAGCATGTCGTGGAACTCAATGGGGAAACAATCGGTGGACGAGCGGACCTCGGCGTCAGTGAGCAGCATGGGCATGGGATGGCCGAGGTCACACCACCAATGGAAGACGGGATCGACCGCGGCCAATTCGCCGGGGCCGATGCGGCTCAGCACGCACAAGACGTTGATGTCGGAATAGGCGTGATGATATTCCCCGGAAGCGGCCGAACCGTAGAGGATGACGGAGACCAGGCGGTCTGCGAGGGCCTTTTGGAGTCGTGCCGTGAGTTGGTCAAGGTTTTTCTGCATGGGTCACCAGTTGCTGGACGCGCCGCCACCGCCGGAATCGCCGCCGCCGAATCCGCCAAACCCGCCGCCCGACCCGAAGCCGCCACCGGAGGAGCCGTGCCAGCCGCCGCCGGACATGGGGAAGATTCCGCCGCCGAAGCCCCCGCGGCGGTGCCCGCGGCGTGACGAGACAAGATTCAGAAACAGGAAGAGGCCGGCGATGGCGATCAGAGGCCAGAGGTTCAACAGGGCCGTGGACGGCTTGGACCGGCGGCGGGGCGTGGGTTCGGGCGTAGCGAGAGTAGTGGCGTCGATGCCTTTGGCGGCGAGAACGCGGTCGCCGATGGTGCGAGCGGCCAGGATGAGCGCGTCGCCATAGTGGTTCTCCCGAAGGGCAGGCCGCATGGAACGGAGAACATCTCCGGCCGCGCCGTCGGGCAGAATGGGTTCCAGCCCGTAGCCGACTTCGAGCCGGGTGCGGCGCTCGGCAATCGCGACCAGGAGCAGAACTCCTTCGTTCTTCTCTTTCTGGCCGATGCCCCAGGTGCGGAAAAGGAGATTAGCGGCGTCCTCGACGGGTTCGCCTTCCAGCGAGGGCAGCGTGACCATGGCGATCTCGACACCCGTGCGCGCGCGCAGATCGGCGGCGTAGCGTTCCAACTGGGTGCGCGAGGCCGGGTCGACGCGATTGGCGAAGTCGCTGACATAGCCCTGAGGCTTGAGGGTGCGAACATCGAGGGCGGCCACGGGAACCGCCAGCCACAGCGTCAGAACGGCGGTGCAGGCGAGCGCGCGCATGGCGGTGGGCAGGGTCAACAGCGCAGATCGTCGCGCGTGAGCTTCAATCCGTTCAGGCGGCCGAGAACGGAGATCGCTACGCCGTTGGCCGTGAATAGCTCTTGCGCCACCTGTTGCACGTCTTCCGCGGTAATCGCCTCGATGGATGCGAGAATCTCGTCCATGCAGTAGAAGCGCTGGAAGTAGAGTTGCTGGCGCGCCAGGTTCGACATGCGGCTGGATGTCGATTCCAGACCCAGCATCACAGAGCCTTTCAGGTGATTCTTGCTGCGGCGCAATTCCTCGTCCGGAACAAGCTCAGTTTTCAGCTTCCGAAACTCGGCCAGAATCAGGTCAATTACTTCCCGCAGCGTTTCCGCCGAGGTGCCGGCATACACCGTAAGGGCGCCGGAATCACGATAGGAGTTCAGTTCGGAGAAAACGGCGTAGACCAGCCCGCGCTGCTCACGGATGTTTTGGAATAAGCGTGAACTCATGCTGCCGCCCAGCAGCGTGTTGAGCACATAAGCGGCGAAGCGCTTCTCATGGGCCACCGAATAACCGGGCACGCCCATGATCAGGTGGACTTGCTCGAGCGAAGCTTTTTCGCGCAGGACGATGCGCGAGTGGGTGCGCGGTGTGTCGATGGCGGGCGCGGCCGGTCCGGCGGGCAGACTTTCGAACTCGCGGCCCGCCAAATCCACCACTTCC
>JAEUQD010000593.1 GCA_016789925.1 Bryobacterales bacterium
GCGAAGTTCACCGTAGCCCGGCTGAAGCGGCGCGAATTCTAGCGCGTAGCCGTCTTCTCATTTGGCCTCAATCGTATTCCCTCCGATAAGACGGGGTTATGTTGCAAGTGGGCTACTCTTGAAGGGAAGGGAGCGGTGTAAGATTGCACAGATTTGCAGTCAGTCTTGTGTTGTTATTCCTGTGCGCTTCGGTGGGGGTGAGTTATGGGGAGTTTTTGGAGCGCGCCGGGTTCCAGGAACTCCGGGGAGGTGAATACTGGCAGAGCAGGGGCGGAGGTCGTGGGGTCCTCATCGGCCGTAACGAGTTCTGGCTGGAAGGCCGGGACAATTCGTTGGTGCGACTGGAGTGGCGACTGCCCACGCCGATACAGAATATACAAGCAGACGGGCTTTGGCCCGGCCGGCAGTACCGGCTTGGCGCCGGTGGGACACAGCGTCTACGAGGGGCAGAACGCGTCAAGGCTCTCGGCGAGGGTATTTTTGTTTCTTATTATTTTGGATTAAAGGGCCTTGAATTCGATATTAACATCGAGCCTGGAGTGGATGCCGCCAACGTTGCCCTTGACGTTCCCGGCACAAAGCTGAGCGTGGACACGATGGGGAGGCTTTGCATCTCCGGGGAGCCCATGATGCTGAAGCCCGTGGCTTACACGGCCGGAAAGGCTGGAAAGAGGACACCGGTTCTGTCGGCGTTCCGTCTGGTGGGGCAGTCCCGAGTGGAGTTCGCATTGGGGGACTACAACAAGGCGGAGCGGCTGGTCATCGATCCCGTGCTGACCTATGGGAGTTATTTTGGCGGGACCGGCTTGAGCGCGGCGGTGGCATTACGCACGCTGGCCGACGGGACGCTGCTACTGGCCGGAAACACACAGAGTTTCGACATTGCGGAAGCGAAGTGGGTGGCTACGGGAGAACCGGTGACTCGAGAGGCGGTCCAACAATCGGAGTGCTTTGTGGCTGGACTCGCGCCGTTGGACAAAAAGGTGCGATTTGTCTCGTACCTCGGTGGAAGCGGTAAGGACGAATGCACGAGCATGGACATAGATCAGGAAGGGCGGATTCTGCTCACCGGTTGGACGGACGACGCCAGGACCTTCCCAACCACGGCAAACGACGGGTCAGGTATGTCTCCCGAAGCGACTCGCGTATCCTTTCTGTCGCGGATCTCGGCGTTGGGTGACGCGCTGGAGTATTCCACTTTGTTGCCGCTGTCGGGTCACCTTTGGCGGCAGGGCCCGTTTGTTCGGGCGGGCGCCGGCGAGACCGTCCATGTTGGTCTGTCGGGTACACCTGGAGCACTCCGACTGCCGCGTCCGGATACAGCCGTTTTGCGGGATGCTCCCGCGGGCGGTTCGGATGTCCTGCTGCTCCAGTACGACATCGCGCAACGTCGGAGCACGCGGCATACTTACTTTGGCGGCAATGATGAGGATGCTCTTGCGGGAGTCATGGTGTCGCAGGGGGGCTCGGTTTATGTTTGGGGCTGGACGACTTCGGTGGATTTTCCCGTCCAAGATCCGGTGCAGGATGAACGGCCGCCCGGGACCAGAAGGACCGGGTTTGTGGCGGCCGTCACCGCGAATTATGACCGTCTCGTCTTCTCGACTCCGATCGGCGGAGTGGAGGGAAGCGTGACGGTGGATCTGCTGGCGGAGTCGCCCGATGGTGGGTTGCGAGTGGCCGGGGCGGCATCTCCCGGCGCCATTCCCGGGTTTTCGATGGACGACCTGCCACGGTTCGCGAATGCGATCTACAGCGCCGAAATCCGGCCGGGCGAATCGGGTTGGGCGCGCCAATTTCACCGGCACGTTTCAGGCTTTAACAGCAAACTGCATGCCGGATACTTCCAGGCGGACGGGCGCTATTGTCTCGTGTTCGATGGTCCGCCATCGTGGGCACATCCGACGAGCGCGGTGTTTGGACCGGCTCCCAGCGGAATAGTCCCGCTAGCGGGCTGCTTTTTCCACGAAGGAGCCACGATGCAGATGCTGACTGAGCTAAGGCTCCGAACCAGTGATTCGGTTGTGGTGGCTCCGAGCGAAAACGGCGCCTGGGTAGCGATGCGAACGAACGGCGGGATTCCTCCGGACATGCTCACCCAGGGGCTGACGCTGAGACGGCAGAGTCTGGCCGTGCTGCATGTCGACTTTGCACCGAAAGCTCCCCAGCTTACCAGCCCGCCCGCGCTTCGATTCCCGTCGACCAGGAGGATCAGTGGGCGCAACTTCACGCGGCGGCAAGTTCTGGAAGTAGATGGACAGCAGATCCCGGTGACTGGGCTGTCGTCCACCACAGCCTTGATCGGGACCGTGCCGCCGGGGTTGCCGCCGGGAACCTATTCCGGGCAGTTGTCGGCCGCGGGTCCGCCTGACCTCAAGTCCGATCCCTTTGAGGTTGTCAGTGAGTATCTTCCGCCCGCGAGCGAACCGGCTGTACTGGCGGGTGCCGGCGGCCCGTTGTTCACGATGCGCATCAAGAGCCCGGTGTACGCGGAAACGGAGATCTTCTGGAAGGGTGCTCCCGTGGAGAAACGATTCGACGCGGAAACGGGGCGTTTGGAAATCGACTTACCGGCTGGTGTTGGCGAGTTGTTGGTAAAGAACCCAAGCCCCGGAGGCGGGACGGCGCGGCAAACGCTCCTTCTCGGCGAACCGCGTTACGGAATTACAGAGCCAATTGTCATTCGCAGAGTGCTCGAGCCGGTCGTAGCTGGTGGCTCTTTTTCGCAGGTCTCGTTTCAGGGCGCGTTCGGCTCCGGAGAGTGCTCAGCGCGCTGGGATGGGGAGGTGCGGCGAGCAATCTGTTCCCTGGCAACGGCGACCGTCATGCTCACGCCCGAGGACTTCGGTAAGTTCGGCAAGCACCGGCTGCAACTGATCGGGACCGGCTGGCAGACTCCGGAACAGGACGCGTGGGTAGGCGTAGGCTGGAATACGACAGAAGCAGGCCACTTCGACACGGCCGGGCGGATTTACTACGAGGTGCTGGGTGGCTCGGCCGGGCAAGTGCGAGCGATGAACTTAACCACCGGGGAGTTGCGCTCGGCGCCGCTTTCGTTGCGGGCGAACGTCCCGGCGTGGACGGTATCTCCGGACGGACAGTATCTGTACGTGGCGGACCCGGCGGCGCGAACAGTCCACCGTTTGCGGACGGACGCGTTGGAGCGGGACATCGAATTCGCGATCCCCGGAGAGGGAACGGTCACGCGCCTTCGCGTGCAGCGTGTCGAAGACGGCGCGGAGGCGGTAGTCGTTTCGACAGCGGACGACATCAACTTCCTTGACGGAGGCACAGCCCGAGAGTACACAGCCGCGGCGTTTCCACTGGTCACCACGGAGCGGATGCCCACTCCCTTTCTCGCCACCACGCGCTATCTGTACGCGCGGGGAGGGACCGACGATCCGTGCCTCATCCGGTATCCGCTGGACGAATCAGGCTTCGGCGTCGCCGAGGAGATTTGCACGCCGGGCGCGGTCTGGGAGACTCACGGGGAACAGCGGCGAATGGGGCCGTACCTCTTGCTCATCGAGGGCGGAGTGACGGAACGCGTCCTTGAATGGACGGCTGCTGGAGCCGGGCCCATCGAGGCAGCCGGCCTACCCATTCCGGCGCAAGATGTTCTGTTACAGAACCCAGCTACTGTCGATAGCTGGAGATTGGACGTGATCCGCCTGAGTACGGGTCGACCGATCGGCCATTATCCGTGCGGCAGGCAACTGATTGCGACGCCTCTGGCGCTCTTGCCGGACAATCTGCTGCTTGTGAAAATGCCGCGTGGCTCCGCGGCCGACCCTGTGGTTGTGCCTGTGCGGTGGAGGGAGGATGCCGAGGAGTATCCGGAGTGACTCTTCGCTCAAGACGGCATGCGGAAGTCGTCCGTGGTCTCGCGGATCCAGGCTCGGAGGAGGGCGCGGTGGCGGTGGAGTTCGGGTTGGGCCTCTGGACGGGTGGCGAGGTTCAGGACTTCGCCGGGATCGGTGTCGAGGTCGAAGAGTTGTTCTGGGCGTGCGCCATTATTGAAGACGATGTACTTGTGGCGGGCGGTGCGGATCATGCGGCCTTCGCGGGCTTGGTCCTGATAGAGGAGTTCTCCGGCGACGAAGGGGCGATCGAGGGTGCGGCCTTCGAGAACAGGCCGGAGACTGACGCCGCGCAGGCTGGGAGGTGCTTTGATTCCGGCGTAGTCACAGAATGTCGGGACGAGGTCAGCCAGTGAAGCGAGCGTCGCGTATTCGGTGTGGCGCGGGCGAATGCCGGGTCCGGCGAGGATGAGCGGGACGCGCGCGGACTCTTCGTAGAAGGCGGCTTTCTGGGCCCAAAGGTGACCGCCCAAACCTTCGCCATGGTCGGAGAGGAAGGCTACGATGGTGTTGCGTTCAAGGCCGGTTTCGCGGAGAGCGTCGAGCACCTGGCCGATGCATCGGTCCACGTCTTCGACCATGCGGTAATAGTCGTGGATGTAGAGGCGGACGTCGTCGCGGCGCCACGCGCTGGCAATACCAAGGCCTTTGGACATGAGGTCGTAGCCGGCTCGGCGGTGGAATTGAACA
>JAEUQD010000641.1 GCA_016789925.1 Bryobacterales bacterium
AACGAAGCCCCCAACCGGCTGATCACGCTTAGCGAATAGTTGACCCAAAACCGCTTCCGCCCAACGAAATCCCTCCTGTTCTCCGCGTATAGATCAGGACAAGATGACGATGAAATGGATGGCGGCCTTGGCCTTGGTCTCTCCGCTCTACGCACAGATGCCGATTGCGGGAATCCGGTCGTGGACCGGAACCGTCAGGATGACAGCCCAGGGCAATGGCGTCTACGCGTACGGGAAGTTTACCGACACGTGGTCAGTAGACTCAGGCGCGGAGTTCAAGGTCAAAGTGGACTGGACAGACAAAGGCGCCTGGTACCTGGGGCGGATCACCGAAGGGCGCGTGACGGTCCGGGAGCGCTATCTCGTAACGGGTCCCAGTTCGAGTGCACTGACCACGTACACGGGCGAAGCGGATTTGCGGAACGGCCTTGACGGCGAGGCGCGGGCATTCGCACTGTATGTGAACCGGAAAGGACAGTACCGGCTGGGTCATATCGACCCCATCATTTCCGTGATCGTGAAACGGCCGCACGACACGCTCACCTGGCAGGCCCCCTGGCTCCAGACCATCGGTGTAGATCCGGAATTCACGCCTCCCAATCCGCCCACACGGCTGAAGGGCAGCTACGAAATGCAGGGGCGGGCGTTTTTCCTGCTGGCCGGAACCGTTCGCCCGGAGTTCAGTTGGAAGGTGGAGTACGACCTGGTCCCCGACCAGCCTGCCGAGGAGTTAGAAGTGCTGGTCTCGTCCGCGGACTATGGTTGGTGGCGACCGGCGGCAGGGGCGGGCGGCAGCCGCGGCAACACGATCACGATGACTGCCGAACTCCAGAAGAAAGGCGGCGGGGAACCACCGGTGAAGGCCAAGACCTTCGAATGGCGCTTTTCTGAGATGTCTCGCGTTCCGGGTTACGCGATGAATATGCCCAAGACCAACCCGCAGACGACGCCGGACATGCGGTTTGAGCCGTCCGACACACTCAAGGTGCTGGATTCGGAAGGGCAGATGGCGGAGGCGACGCCAGGGCAATTGACGAAATCGGACGCGGTGGTGGGCTCTTGGGATTGGGGCGGCTATGGAGAACTCGAGGTGACCGCCGTCCTGGAAGATGGCCGGCGCATCCAGGGCAGGCTGAAGGGGACAGGGGAACCCGCGATCCTGCTGCCCAGGCGCACGCCCGGCGACACCATTGCCAAGTCGTGGCGGGATGCCTATGGCGCGGGTTCACGCCCGGATTCCGCGGACGATGAGAATAGTCCGGTTGGGGACGGACACCAGGGTGACGGGCTGACGCTGTATGAGGAATACCGGGGCTTTATCGAGAAGGGCGAGCATGTCGACGGCAGCGTCGACACCAAGGATTTCTTTATCTTCAACCGGGCGGGCGCGGCCTATGTACCCGGCATTAAGCTGTTTGAGGAACTCACCGGACTCAAAGTTCACTTCGAGCTGACCGAGGAGGAGGCGGGCGAATTCCGGGTGATCAACCGAAACGCCGGCGAGGCTCCACATCGCGTTGACCAGCATCTGGTCGAAATTCGTTCCGACAGCGGACCGCGCGAAACGGCTTCTGCCATTGGCGGACCTGGGAATCCGATTCTGATCGACTGGGTGATCATGCCGGCGGTAACCGGGCAGGAGGAAGAGTATCTGGTGGTCTATTACGCCAAGACGCTGGCTCATGAACTGCTGCACGCGGTCAACGTCTGGCATCACGGCGATGGTGGCGACAAAACGGTGAGGTGGTTTGAGCGCGACGGAGCAATCTATGAAGTGGGCTTGAACGGGCGCGGCCAGCCGCGGGGCGAGGAGCGGCCCATTCGGGTGCTGCGGGAAAACGGAACCCCGGCAAAGATGACGATCCCGCCCGAGGGCGTTTCGATCTGGCTGGGCAGCGAACGGGGCACTCACTCGGGCGCGGACACTTGTGTGATGCGGTACGACGCCTCCGACGGATATGTGTCGCGGTCCGATGAAGCCGTGCGGTACTACGTCGTGGAAAAGTCGGGAAGCCTGTTGTGCGACACCGACCGGGGCACGGGCGTAAACGACGCGGCTCGGACGACGCCACAGCCACGTTATGGCGATCCGGAGGCCGGACGGGGCCGCTGCCTCCGGCAGATTCTGGTTAACGACGCAGTCAAGGCGCCCAGGCGCTAAGGGAGACAGAGCGATGAAGACGATTTGGGCACTATTAGCCGCCGGTTTGCTGGCAGAGGCGCAATCGAACGTAATGAGCGTCTCCGTGAACGGCGGCATGGCGAGAATCGGCGCCGGGTCGCCGCTGCTGGTGAATGTGAGTCTGGTGGGGGAGATCGCGGGGACGGACCTGGAAGGGACCCGGCTGAACGTGGTGGATGAAGACGGCAATGCCGTCGACCTCGCCTTGCAGGCCCGGAGCGAGCTGACGAGGGTTGTCAACGTGCTGGGCGTCCGGTCAGTGATGGCGCTCTGGACGGCTTCGCCGGAACAGGGAGGCGCACTACGGCCGGGCCGTTACGCGGTTACAGCGTCAGTTGGGGACCTGCGGGCCAGGACCCACTTTGACGTTGCCGCGGATCTACCCGCAGACCTGGCGATGCTCTCGCGCTGGGAGCAGATGGAAGGGCGGCTCGACCGGGCTCTGGAGTTGGCCAGCCAAGTGCTCAGTGAAAATCCGCAATCGACGGCGGCCGTACTCCGGAAAGTGGATCTATTGGAACAGAAAGACGATTACGGCGAGGCGCTGAGAGTTGTCGAGGCAGCCATCTTCAGCCCGGACGAGGCGGACGGGAACGTGCAAGTGCCACCAGTGCTGCACTTTCGACGCAAGGCCTTGTTGAAGCGCGTATTGGGTGGACAAGAAGGCGAAGATCCCGAGTGAGCTAAAGAAGCGGCAGAAGACATTTCATATCCGGTTACCCTTGACTCCGCCGCCAGGAGCCGTATTCTGGAGTCGGAAGGTCGAGAAATGATACGGATCTTCTCAAGAGGCAACCATGTTCACTGATAAGTTTCAGCTTCGTGTCCCGCTTCTCAGACTCCTGGTCGGGTTGCTGATCACCGTGGTGCCGATTTCGCTGATCGCGCTGTATGCGGTGGCGCGTAGCGACGATTCGATGAAAGAGATGGTCGGCAGCCACTTTCAGAGCATCGCGATTGTGACAGCGGGAGACGTGTCACAGTTTGTGAACGACCGTGTGATCTCGGCCGGAACACTGGCGGCCAATCCAATCATCACGGAGGCGTGCGGGACCGCGAATGAGCAGTATGGGGGAATTTCGCCCGAAGCGATTCAGGAGCGCATGCAGAGGGTGGAGAAGATCTGGAATACGGCGGCCGGCGACGCGATGGCGAGGGAGATGCTCGGTTCACGCGCGTCCAAGGTGCTGAACCAGTACCGGGAAATCGATAGGCGGTTCCTGCGCATCACACTCACAGACCGGTCTGGGGCCGTGATTGCCGCGACGCACAAGACACTGGATTATTATCAGGCCGACGAGGAGTTCTGGCAGGGTGTCTATTCCAACGGGCGAGGCGCTGTGAGCATCACCGACATTCTCTATGACGAGGTGACGAAGTCGAACTACATTGGCCTCGGGGTGCCGGTCATGGCTCCCGGTTCGAATGTGCTGGTGGGAGTTCTGGACGCGCTGATTGAGGTATCGAGCCTGTTTCCGATCGTGCACCGGGCGGAGTTGGGAAGAACCGGGCGCATTCTGCTGCTGAAGGCTGACGGTACAGTAATTCAGGCGCCGGATACGAGTTTGTCGATGAACGTGAAATCGGGAGAATTCGCGGCCATTCGTGACGCCGGCGGACTGGCGAGCATCAATTTGCGGGGCCATCTGGCCACGACGGTAGGCGGCGTGCCGGCGATAGTCGCGTATGCGTCCACGGGATTGCAGGAACACTATCCCAAGCTGGGATGGTCGATCGTGGTGGCGCAAGACTCGCAGGAGGCGCTGGCGCCGACGCGGGTGATTGTGCGGCTGATCTCCTTCATGGCGCTGGTCGGGTTGGCGATGGTCACGCTGCTGGCGATGTACTTCTCGCTGCACCGCGAGCGGGATTATACCGACATCAAGGCTCTGCGGACAGGGGTGAAGACCTCATAAGCAAAGCTCGAAGCGGCGTGGGTAAAGAACGTGCTTTGTTGACAGCCTGCTCGCGTTCTGCGAACATCGAAGCGTGAATGTGATCAGCAAATCGACTCTCATGAAGTATGCTGCTATTCACGCGGACGCGACGGATGAACTGATGCGCTGGCACCGGGCGGCTGAACACAGCGCCTGGCGGAATCTGAGTGAGGTTCGTCAGTTGTTTCCCGATGCCGATCAATACAAATCACTCCTGATTTTCAACATCCGGCGCAACTACTACCGGCTGATTGTGAAGGTGGACTATCGGGCAAGGCTGCTGATGGTGAAGGAGTTTCTAACTCACGACGAGTATATGCGAGGAGAGTGGAAGAAATGGGCGCTCTAGCGATCGACGAAAAGAAATACGCCCGAGTCCTGGCAAGAGTCTTGCCGAGGGTGATCGGCAGCACCGGAGAATACGACCGCTTGCTGGGCGAGGTAGAGAAACTGATGGATAAGGGGGAGCGGCGCAGCAAGGAGGAGGATGCGGCGCTTGAACTGATGGTCCGGCTGATCAAGGATTACGAAGGAGAGCACCATCCACTGCCCGCCCCGAGTCCCCGCGAGATGCTCGTTTATCTGATGGAGAAGCGGGGCTTAAGGCAGTCGGATCTACTTCCCGTATTCAATTCCAGAGGCTATGTGTCCGACGTGATTAACGGAAAGCGGGCTATTAGCAAGGCGCATGCCAAACAACTCGCCGCCTTCTTCAATGTCTCGGCGGACGTCTTCATTTAACTTCTCGCTGCACCGCGCGCGGGGCTTTACCAGATCAGCTTGAGCGCGAGTTGGATGGAGCGGGGATCCCCGGCGGAGAGAACTTGCCCCGCGTTGCCCGCCTGAATATTGGCGACCGGCGCGCCGAATGCGGGTGTGTTGGTGAAGTTGAAGAATTCGCCGCGGAACTGGAGGCGCAGGGCTTCTTTGATGGGGAAGTTGCGGGCGACGATGAAGTCCCAGTTTCGAAATCCGCGGCGGTAGAGGATATTGCGGCCGCTGTTGCCGAAGGTGAATTGCTGAGGCACGCGGAAGGCGGAAGGGTCGAAGTCGCGGGCGAGCGTCCGGTCTTCGACGGTACCGCGGCCAAGGCGGTCGGGACGCAGGCTGGTGCCGGTATTGGCGGAGTCGGTGGCGATACTGGGCGTGAACGGAAGTCCGCTCTGGAGCGTGATGATGCTACCCAATTCCCAGTTCTTCACGATCTGGGGCAACAGGCCGGAGCGTGTCCTGGCGAACGGAAGCGAGTAGTTGGCACTGACGACGTAGCGGTGTTTGACGTCGTAATCCGAGGGGCCTTTCTCGGCATTGTTGTTATTCGGGTCCTGCGAGGCGAAACCCTGAACGTCGCCAGAGAGGTTGTCCAACGACTTGGCGAAGGCATACGAACTGAGCCAGGTGAGGCCATGCCAGGCCCGCATTTCCACCTTCATCTGGAAGGCGTGATAGGACGAGTAGGAGCCGTTCTCGACGTAGCTG
>JAEUQD010000726.1 GCA_016789925.1 Bryobacterales bacterium
GTGGTTTAGACTCTGTATTTCGTCCATCGGGATTTCTCCTTTTCGTGCGCTTGGCGGCTCACGTTTCGGAGTGTCCCGATGGACTCCCGGAAATGTCAAACTGCTACTGCCACCCCGGCAGAGCCGGGGGGCCTCCCTTGGCGGCTAGGTTTTTCTGATTCAGGTTCTAGTTCTCGCAAGGGAGTGGAGGTTCAAGTCCTCTCATCCGCACCAATAAAATCAAGAGACCACTGCCCGCCTTGCCTTTGCCCCGGCTATCTGCCGTTTTTCGGATAATAGGGGGAGATTGATTCACGCTTTCCTGGCCTTCTTCCTTTTTCAGGCCAACGCCAACGACCTGAAGGACACCATCCGGACGTTCACCCAGGCGTGGGCGCTCGTCGAACAGAACGCCGCCACCGCCACCGATGCAAACAGCGCCATTTATGAAGGCGCGCTTCCCTCCCTGCTCCGCACCCTCGACCCCCACTCGGTCTTCTTCTCGCCCGCCCAGTTCGAACAACTGAAGGAGATGCAGAAGTCCACCAGCAAGGGCTTTGGCACAATCGTTTCCGTCCTGCCGGGCCGCGTCATTGTCCTTCAGGCCATGGAAGGAGCGCCCGGCGCCCGCGCGGGCATCGCCGCCGGCGACGAAATCATCGCCATCAATAACTACCGGCTCGACATGCTCAACATGGAGCAGTTGATCGGCCTGCTCGGCGAAACACGCCGCCAGCAAGCACAACTTTGGGTCCGCCGCGCCGGCAGCGCCCGTCCGCTCCAGTTCACCCTGACACCGGAAGAACTCGCCTCGCCCAGCGTCGACCGCGCTTTTCTGCTCAAGCCGGGCTTCGGCTTCGTCCGGATCACCAGCTTCGAGGGCGAAACCGGCAAACAGGTCAAGACCGCCATCGAGAAGCTCGGTGGTACATCGCTCCAGGGGCTCGTCCTCGACCTGCGCAACAACCCCGGCGGTCTCCTGCCCTCGGCCATGGAAACGGCCGCCCTCTTCCTCAACCCCGGCCAGATGATCGTGTCCGTCCGCGGACGCGCCCGCCAGCTCGAGGAAACCCGGGTTCCCAACGACACATCACCCTACCGTTTCCCCGTCGCCGTCCTCATCAACGAAAAAACCGCGTCAGCCTCGGAAATTGTCGCGGCCGCCCTGCAAGATCACAAACGCGGCGTCATCCTCGGCGCCGCCAGTTTCGGTAAGGGCCTCGTGCAGAGCGTCTATCCTCTGTCCGAAGGCACCGGCATGGCGCTCACTACTGCCTTCTATTTCACGCCGAACGGCCGCTCTGTCCAACGCCCGCTCAAGGACGGACAACTCAGCCACTACACCAATCTCGGCACCGACGCCGGCCTCCGCCCGGACCGCGAGGTCTACCCCGAAACAATGACACGCCTCCGCGCCTACCTCGACAGCACCGGCATCCTCACCAACTACGCCACCGAAAGACTCGCGAAAAGCCTGAAGGTGGATGCCACCTTCGACATCTCCAACCAGCTCCTCGACGAACTTCAGCTTTTCCTCTCCGAGCGTAACGTCCGCCCCTCCCTCGCCGAATGGTCCGCCGATCGTGAGTGGATTCGCTCTCGTCTCCTGCAGGAAATCCTCAACCAGGCCCTCGGCGTCGAAAAAGGAGATGAAGTCGAGCTGCGCCGCGACCCCGCTGTCCTCCAGGCCCTCACCGCCGTCACCCAGCCATAAATTACGAAACCGCCTGCTCCAGATCGATTGCTCGTGGATGCAGAATGTTGTTCTCCAGGTGTATATGCAGGTGCAGGTCCTCTTCCAGCCCGGCCAACCCCGCGTACAACGCCCGTAGCGTCGGACATGCCCATTCCGGAGCCTGATAGCCGCTGGTCAACTCGCGCAAGGCTGCCAGCGCGCCACCGGCTTCGTCGTGCTCCATTTCCATCATCCGGATGGGATTCCGCACCGTCCCAAAGCAGGAGTGCATCGGCCCGGAAGGCGATTCCAACCCTTGGATGTACGGGAACAGAATCTGCTCTTCTTTCATCAGGTGCCCGTCCAGGTCGTTTTGCAGCCCCGCGAACACACGCTGGATT
This sequence comes from Bryobacterales bacterium, assembly GCA_016789925.1. Classification (GTDB taxonomy): domain Bacteria; phylum Acidobacteriota; class Terriglobia; order Bryobacterales; family Bryobacteraceae; genus JADLDI01. The sequence continues at coordinate 2,056 of JAEUQD010000726.1, forward strand.
TTGACAAAGGTTTCCGGGTCGCGCTCACTGTGTGCCGCCACTACCTTATCAATCTGCGCCGCCAGCCGTGGCAATTCCGATTTCAGGAACTCGTGATGCGTGGCCAAGATATGCCCGATCAGATCGCTGAGCGATGCCTTGGTCCAATCCCGGCCGTCCGCCGGCCCCGGTTGACGGTTGAGTTCCGCAACCACCTGCTCTGCTGACAGCCCCTTCTCCCGGCACACGTCCTCCAGAGGACGCCGTCCGCCGCAGCAATAGTCGATGCCCAGTTTTTCGAAGAGGCGCACGGCAGCCAGCGACTGCGCCGCGATCTCGCCGATATTTTGTTGAGGATTTGGTGCCATGACTGCAGTTTATGGTCAGCCATCCGTCCCACGCGGTGACTGGCGTCACCAACCCGCCGCAAAATCTGCCCAACATACAATGGCAGAGTGCCGAAGTTGTTCCTTGCCTCCTCTCTCGTCTCCCTGTTCGTGTCCTTCAGCCTGGCCGATGAAGCGTGGACGCGCTTCCGCGGACCCAACGGTTCCGGCATTTCTCTCGATAAAGGCTTTCCGTCCACGCTTGACAAGGACCGCAACGCGGTCTGGCGCACCCCCGTCCGCCCCGGGAAATCCTCGCCTGTTCTCACTACCCGCCATATCTTCCTTACCGGCTACGACGAAGGGAAACTCTTTACCCAATGCTTTGACCGGAAAACCGGAAAACTCCTTTGGGAGCGCTCCGTCGAACCCCGGCACACCGGCATCGTCAATCGGCTCAATCAGGCGGCCGCACCCACCCCCGTTACCGATGGCGAGAACGTCTACTCGTTTTTCAAGGACTTTGGTCTCGTCTCTTATGACAGCCGCGGAGCACTGCGCTGGCAAACCCCGCTGGAGCCCTTCAACAACACCCAGGGGGTGGCCACCTCCCCGATCATCGCGGGCGGCAATGTCATCATCCTGGCCGACCAGTGGGAAAACTCCTACATCGCCGGCTTCACTCTCGCCAAAGGCGAAATGCGATTCAAGTCGAGCCGCGGGGAATCCGAAGGTTGGGCCACGCCGCTGCTCTACCAGGGCCAGATCGTCACCGTCAGCCGCGGCATGCTCGGATTGCACCAGTCCTCCGATGGCAAACGCACCGCCACGCTTCCCGGGCTCGCCATCGCCATCGTCGGCAGTCCAGTCCTGGATCAGCAAACCGTCTATGCCTTTGGCTATGGCGTCGAAACTTCCGCACCCTTCGCCCCGCGCCTTCAGCGACTCGACAAGAATGGCGATGGCAAGCTCTCTCCCGAAGAGTATGGGGACGACGCCGTACTCCACAGCATCGGTCGCAACGCCGGCAACCGTGACGGCATCGTCGTCGAGGCGGAGTTCAAATCCTGGGCCGAAGGCATCATCGGACCCAACGCACTGCACGCCATCTCCCTCTCCGGCGAAAAGCCACGCGAGTTGTGGCGCTACGAGAAGAACTTCACCAGCGTGATTCCCTCGACCCTCGCCTACCAGAACGTTCTCTACATCGTTCGCAACGGCGGCATCCTCACCAGCCACGACACCGCCACAGGCGCCGTGATCAAGGCAGCCCGCCTGCCTCAAGCGCTTGGCGGCTACTCCGCCTCGCCCGTCGCCGCCGAGGCCAAAATCTACCTCGCCAGCGAAGATGGCAAGGTTTCCGTGGTCACCGCCGGCGGCGACTGGGAACCTCTCAGCGTTACTGACATCGGCGAGTCCTGCTACGCGACCCCTGCCCTGTCCAACGGTGTCGTGTATCTGCGTACCGACCAGGCCCTTTACGCGTTCCGGGAGTGAGTTCGCCGTCCGTATATCGTTTTGTGATTTGAAGCTCTCAGTGATTGACGCCTATAATGTTGCAGGTCTATTTTATGCGTCTGCTACTGATTGCTCTGCTTGCCATCCTTCCCTCGCTCTGGAGCCAGGATTTCCGTTCCACGCTTGCGGGAACCGTAACCGATCCGGCCGGCGCCGCCGTGCCCGGCGCCAAGGTGAAGACCGTCAACACCCAAACCAATGCCGCCACCGAGGTCGAGACCAACGAGAGTGGCCGCTATTCAATTTCCTTTCTCATCCCCGGCAAATACACTGTCACCGTCGAAGCCTCCGGTTTCAAGCAGTTTGTCCGGCAGAATGTCGAACTCCAGATCAGCACGAGTAACGGCCTGGACGTGAAGCTCGAATTAGGCGCGATGACCGAGCGCGCCACCATATCCGCGCAGATGTCTCAGTTGGAAACCGAAACCGCCTCCCGCGGCGGCATCGTCGACAATGAACTGCTCTCCGGCGTGCCCAACGCCGGCCGCAACGTCTACCAACTCGCCTTTGCCATGCCCGGCGTCCATAAGCCGTCGACGTCCCAGGGCACCGAGTTCAACCTCGACGGACTGGCCAATTCGCGCACTGCTATCAACGGAGCCGCCAGTGGCACCGCCGGAACCGAGTCCAACACCGACGTCCTCATCGACGGCACAAGCGCCACCAAGGGCGACCGTCAGGTGATCATGATCCCTGCGCTCGAATCGGTCCAGGAATTCCGCGTTCTGACCAATATCTTCGACGCCCAGTATGGACGCACCGGCGGCGGCATCATCACCACGACGACCAAGTCCGGCACCAACCAGTTTCATGGCGCTGTTTTCGACCGTTACTTTGATCAGCGCCTGGGCGCAAATAGTTGGGCCAACAACCGCAACAACGTTCCCCGGCCCGACAACACTTACCATAACTATGGATTCAACGCGAACGGTCCGGTGTGGATTCCCAAGGTGTTTGACGGGCGCAACAAGCTGTTCTTCATGGTGAATTACGACGCCAGCCCCACCAACAGCTTGTACACCACCCAGTGGAACACGCCACTGCCGGAAATGAAGACGGGCGATTTCTCGAATCTCTACGCCGCCAACGGCCAACCCGTCATCATCTACGACCCCATGACCACCCGCGCTGGAACTGGCGGCAACTTCATCCGCACGCCGTTCGCCGGCAACCGCATTCCCGCCAACCAGATCAATCCCGTCGGTGCGAAGATCGTCGGCTTCTATCCGGATCCGACGCAGCCGGGCGATGGCCCTGGCCGCATCAATAACTTCTTCCTCGCCAGCAATAACAGCGGTGAGCTGTGGCAATGGACAGGGCGCATGGACGTTCGCCTCGGCAACAAAGATGCCTTTTTCGGACGCTACGGCGAAACCAACATGACCCGCTGTTGCGACCAGCGGTATCCCGCCGGCAGTCCCGCCGAGATCAGCACCATTCTCCCGCGTGGCCGCCGCGGACGCACCCTCACGCTCGACTGGACGCGGACGATCAACGCCTCCACGACCTTCAACCTGCGGGCTGGTTTCTCGCGCCTCGAGAACCTCGCCGGCAACGACCAGACCACCAGTTTCAACCCCACCCAGCTCGGCTTGCCCGCTTCCCTCGTTTCACAATTCTCGCGGCCCCAGTATCCGTCCATCACCATGGGCACGTATCAGTCGCAGGGTTCGGCGCCGTTCGTCCAAGGCGATGACACCTACACTCTGGCGGCCGCGGGCGGCAAAGTCATCTCCACCCATGTCATGAAGTTCGGCGTCGAAGCGCGCGATTTCCGCACTACCAATTTGAACTTCGGTCCAGCCAGCGGCTCGTTTGGCTTCACCAAACTATGGACCCAGGCCGATCCCAATCGCGCCGACGCGCTCTCGGGTAACGAGATCGCTACCGCCCTGCTCGGCTATCCCACGTCCGGCTCGCTGACCTTGCCGATTACTCCCGCCTACCGGGCCATGTATTATTCCTTCTTCTTCCAGGACGACTGGAAGATCACCCGCAAACTGACCCTCAACCTCGGTCTCCGCTGGGACTATGAAAGCCCGGTCAAAGAACGCTACAACCAGATGACACGCGGCTTTGCCTTCGGTCAGGCGAGCCCCCTCGCCGCTCAGGTCCAGAATCGCCCGGGCATCGAGAATTGCGCGGCTTGCCGCAGCCTCACCGGCGGCCTCCTATTCACCGGGACCAACGGCTCGGATCGCTTCGCCTTCACTCCCGACAAGAACAACTTCCAGCCTCGCATCGGCGCGGCCTACGCTTTGAACGAGAAGACCGTTCTCCGCGGCGGCTTCGGCGTCTACACGCTGGGCCAGTGGGCACTTGGTGGTTCTACAGGCTTTAGCCGCACCACTCCGGTGATCACCACCAACGACAACCTGACGCCCTCCGCATCCATGAGTAATCCGTTCCCAGGAGGCATTTTGAAGCCAATCGGCTCTAGCCAGGGCCTGGCCACCGACCTGGGCCTCGGGATGAGCTTCGGATACACAGATCGTCCCTTGCCCCTCTCCAAACAGGTTTCCTTCGGAATCCAGCGCGAACTGCCGCTCGGCATCTTCGCCGATGTTTCCTACGTCGGCAACTTCACCACCGGGCTGCCGATCAGCGGAAATCTCAACTCCATTCCCGTCTCGGAGTTGGGAAAGGCCGCCAGCTATTACACCGAACGCGTCACCAATCCTCTGGCGGGCCTGCTCCCCAATAACTCAGCCCTCAATGGAGCAACGATTCCGCGCCAGTCGCTTCTGGTCGACTTCCCGCAGTATTCCAGCGTCGTCCCGTCCAATATCCCCGCCGGCCGCAACGACTATAACTCGCTCCAGATCACCGTTCGCAAACGCTTTGCCAACGGGCTCAACGTCCAAGCCAATTACTTTGCCGGGAAGACCCTCGAACAGCTACTGCCGCTCAACGCGCAGGACTTGACCGTGCGGAATCTGCTGGACCCCGTCCTCGAACGCCGCTTGACGATTTTCGACGTCGCCCAGAAGCTCGCGATTCTCGGCACCTATGAAATGCCTTTTGGCCGCGGCCGTCCTCTCATGAACCAGATGCACCCGGTGCTCAATGCCCTGTTAGGGAACTGGCGGCTCGGTTGGAACCTGACCTACCAGAGCGGATTCCCCATTGATTTCCCAAATGCCGCGCCGCTTGAAGCGCGCAGCGCCAAACTGCCCGCCGATCAACGGTCGCTCACCCGCTGGTTCGACACCTCGCTCTTCCCCCGCGTGGCCGGTCCGGCCCCATTCACCCTCCGCAATTTCCCCACGCGCTTCCCCGATGTCCGCTTCATGGGAGTCATCAACCACGACTTCTCCCTCTCGAAGGACTTCGTCATCCGCGAGCGCGTCAAAACCCAGGTTCGGGCCGACTTCATCAACAGCTTCAATCGGCCCTACTTCACGCAACTGAATGGCGGGGCGCCCAACGTCACCAGTGCCAACTTCGGGCAATTGAACCCCGCCCAGAACAATGCGCCTCGTGTCATCTTCCTCGAGTTCCGGTTGACGTTCTAACCAACCAGGACTGAGAACGCAGACTTATGCTTTTGGCTCTCCTCGCGCTGTTCGTGTCCACACCCGACTGGTCCGAAGTCTATCCGGAAGTCCTCCGCCATTTCCAGACGCTGGTCCGCTTTGACACCTCCGATCCTCCCGGCCACGAAGCCGACGCCGCCGAGTACTTGCGCAAGGTCCTCGCCGATGAAGGCATTCCCGTCCAGGTCATCAGCATTGACCCCAAACGTCCTAACGTCATTGCCCGGCTCAAGGGCAACGGCAGCAAGCGTCCGCTGCTACTGATGGGCCACACCGACGTCGTCGGCGTCCAACCCGAAAAGTGGAAGTTCCCGCCGTTTTCCGCCACCCTCTCCGATGGCTACATCTATGGCCGTGGGACCGTGGACGACAAAGACAACGTCGCAACCGCATTGATGACCATGCTTCTCTTGAAGCGCCTCAACGTCCCTCTTGAACGCGACGTCATCTTCCTTGCCGAAGCCGGCGAAGAGGGCAGTATGCA
>JAEUQD010000769.1 GCA_016789925.1 Bryobacterales bacterium
GGTGGGCACGGATATGCTGAGGTGCATTGCAGCACAGTAAGGTCGACACCGAAAGGTGTCAGTCTCTCAACGGCGGCGTCGATTTCGCTGACGGGTGACATGCCAGTCGACAACAGTACGGGCAGACCGGTGCGGGCGACAAGTTCGATGAGCGGTCCGTTCCCCACTTCGCCGGACGCGATCTTCCAGGCGGCGACGCCGACGCGCATGAGCATCTGCGCTGCCTGAACGGAGAAGGGTGAACTTAGGAAGCGCAGGCCGCGTTCCTCAACGTGTCGGCGCAGGCCAACCCACTGTTCCTCCGTAAACGCCGTCCTTCTCCAGTAGTCCTGCCGAGTTTCGTCTTGGGGGCTGAACTTGGTTCGCCACGGCTCGCGCGGAGTACTTTCGGCCGACGCGATGTGGGTTTGGAACTTGACAGCATCAGCCCCAGCGTTCGCGATAGCATCAACGAAGGCGTGGGCCATGCCCAGGCTCCCATCATGAGCCAGCGCAACTTCGCCGACTATCCAGCAGTGCGATTTGTCATATTGCATAGGTCACACCGTGTCCGAGAAAGTCCGTTCCATTCTGCGGAAGTAATAGGCGCCGAGGACGAGCAGCAGAACGGAAACGACTGCGGAGGCAATCATCATGCGGCCGGGCGTGTTGTGTGTCCCCAGCAAAGCCCAACGAAATCCCTCGACCACGCCGGCCATCGGGTTCAGACCATACACCGTGCGCCAAGGCTCTGGCAGCAGACTGCTCGAGTAGGCGATGGGAGTTGCGAACATCCAAAGCTGAACGAGAAATGGAACCGCATACCGGACGTCGCGGAATCGCACATTGAGGGCGCTCAACCAAAGCCCCACCCCCAACGACGTCACCAGTGCCAGCAGCAACAAAGCCGGTAGCCACACAATATTGGCCGTCGGCGTCATCTCGAATTGAACCATCAGGATCAGCAGAACGCCGAAGGCAATGCAGAAATCCACGCATCCCCCCAACACCGAACTGATCGGAATCACGAGACGGGGGAAATACACCTTGCGGATGAGGTTCGCGCTTCCTACCAAACTGTCGGCCGACTGTGCCAGGCCTTGGGCGAAAAAATTCCAGGGCACCAGCGCCGCGAAGCACCAGACCTGGTAGGGTGAACCGTCGCTGGGCACCTTCGCGAGCTTGCCGAAGAACAAGCTAAAAATCAACATCGTGAACAAGGGCTGGATCACCGCCCATGCGACGCCCAGCAGTGTCTGCTTATAACGAACTTTCAGATCTCTCCACACCAGAAAATACAGAAGCTCGCGATGCGCCCACAGTTCCCTCAGATTGAGCGTTGCCCACCCTCGCGACGGGCTGATCCGCAGTACGACCGGGCCTTCCGTTGTCGATTCCGCGCCAGGCGTAACCGGACGGGTCACGCTCTCAATCGCTGTTCCCACTGGTTGCGACTCCTACCTTTCTGTCTGTTCGTGTGAGATCGCTGCGCTCCAATTCCCGGCCCCCGCCGTCATATTCCGGGACAAGTCGCCGCATGTGATTCAGTACACCGAACTCATCCTCGACAGCGACCAAGGCCTGCAATTCCTCCATCCATGTCCGGATCTCGTTGGAGGGTTTACGCAGCCCCACGTAGGCATGAATCTTCTCGTGGTCAGTCGGTACCACGTTCTCCCCCTCGAGTGCCAGTTCTTCGTACAGCTTCTCGCCGGGCCGAAGACCTGTGTAACGAATCTCGATGTCTCCGTCGGGCTGGTGGCCAGAGAGCCGGATCATGTTCCTGGCCAAGTCCACAATCAAAACCGGCTCGCCCATCTCCAGCACAAAGATCTCCGAAGCCTTGCCCATCGTCGAAGCTTGCAGGACCAGTTGGACGGCTTCGCGTATGGTCATGAAGTAGCGCTTCATCTCGGGATGCGTCACGGTGACCGGACCTCCAGCCGCGATCTGCTGCCGGAAGATCGGAACAACACTTCCGTTGCTGCCCAGCACGTTTCCAAATCGGACGCAGACGAACTTAGTTAGTGGAGGCCGGGGAGGAACAGCTGTGACGATCAACTCCGCGACCCGTTTGGTCAAGCCCATGATGCTGCTGGGATGAACTGCTTTGTCCGACGAGATCATCAGGAAGTCCGCGACGCCCGCCTTGGAGGCTGCCTGCACGAGGTTGTACGTGCCGAAGATGTTGTTCTTTACCGCCTCGAGAATGTGGGTCTCCATGATCGGCACGTGCTTGTAGGCGGCTGCGTGGTAGATGGAATCCACCTCGTACTTTCTAATTACTTGCTCGACACGGCCGGGCTCCCGGATGTCCCCGATCACCGGGATGACATTGGCGGTCCCGTTCCGGCTGGACAACTCCAGGTGAATTCGAAACAGATCGCTTTCGGCCCGTTCAAAGATGACCAGCCGGGCCGGATGGAACGAGACGATCTGGCGGCACAACTCTGATCCGATCGAACCTCCTCCCCCGCTAACCATCACGGATTTCCCTTCGATGCTCGACCGGACCCGGCTCTCATCGAGAGTAATCTGTTGCCGTCCGAGAAGGTCTTCCACGCTGACGTCCCGGATTTGGCTCGACAACACTTTCCCCGATAGCAGTTCACCAACTCCGGGTATCGTCTTGCACGGAACTCCCGCCGCTCGGCAGTTGGCGAGGGCGTCATTCATGGCGGAGCCGGAGGCCGACGGCATGGCAATGACGATCTCATGAACACTCTCCGCATGGTGGTGGTATCGATCTACGATGACCGCGGCGTCGCGCCCCCGGCCGACCACGCGAACGCCCATCAATTCCATCCCAAGCTTCTTCGGATCGTCGTCCAGCAGTCCTAACACCCGGTAGTGGAGCGACGGATTGGAGCGGATTTCCCGAAGCAGCATGATGGCAGCAGCACCTGCGCCATAGATCAGGACGTTCCGGCAACCAGCCTTCGCCGCGGGCGCCGGAGACTCGTGATAGATCCGGATTGCCAGCCGTGCTCCCGTCGTACAGAAGAAGCAAATGAGGAAGTCCAAAATATAGATCGAGCGCGGGAAGGCGCCGCCTGAAATCAGGATTCCACCCAGCACGAACAGGATTGATGCCGCGGCATTGGCTATGCCCAGCCGCAGCAGGTCGCGCACGCCAAAGTACCTCCAGCCGGCCCGGTCGCATCCGAAAAACCAGAAGCAACCCGGCTTGACCAGCATCGCAAGGGCTAGGCCCTGCCACAAGTGCGGTAGTTCAACACCGGGTACGCTGAATTCAAACCGCAGTGCGAATGCCGCGGCCACTGAAAAGCCAAAGATGATCACCTGGAGCAGGGTCACCATCCAGCCCCGGTATTTCGTGTAACCTGTCATCCGATTCCGGTTCTCAATCGCGCTAACGGGTGGTTTCGGTCTCGTATGGGTGCGGGTAGTCCCCGGAACCGTAGCCGTAGCCGTATCGGGTCTTCGATTTCAAATCCCACCCATTAAGCACAGTGCCCGCCACGATGATTCCGTCGTTGACAAGGCGGTCTTTGGCGGCGAGGGCTGCATCGCGCGTGGTTTGCGACGCCCGAATTACGAGGATGGCCGCGTCGGCCGTGCGGCCGAGAAAGCGCGCGTCCGACAGCGCCGACATCGGTGGTGAATCGATCAGCACGATATCGAAATCCTGCCTCAGGCGTTCGACGAGTTCCTTCAACCTGTTTGAATAGAGAAGCGCGGCGATGCTGACCGTACCCGGCCCTGCGGGCAGGAGAAAGGCGTTCTCCACGGGCGTTGGCCTCACCAACGCCTCGAGTGGGGCGGTCCTTAACGGCGCCTTCTCTTTCAATAGGTCCGTAAGACCCCAACTGTTTGGCAGGCTGAAGACCTCGTGCAACCGCGGTTTGCGCATGTCGGCATCCACCATGACCACCTTGTAGTTGATCTCGGCCAACGCGATGCCGAGGTTCGCCACTACCGTGCTCTTGCCCTCGCCGCGCGTTGCGCTCGTTACGAGTAAGACCTTCCACCGTGCGTCCACACCGCCCGCCAGAATTGAGGCGATCACGTTCCGGAACGACTCCGCCACTTCGGAAGGCCGGTTGCGCCAAGTCGCCAGTTCGACTGCGGATTCTTCGCTGTCGCCGTGGTGGTGCGTCAGCAGCCGCTCGGCAGGCGGCAGTGGCGACCGCGTATACAGTGACTGCCGGAACGGGATTACCCCAAGCTCCGGAACGCGAAGATGGAACTCCGCTTCGCCCGGCGCGCGCAAGCTCCGATTGATCTGCTCGCCGGCAACCACCCAGGCAATACCGAGCAGGGCTCCGGCGCAGAGACCTAACAGGAGGTTCCGAGGCAGGCTCGGCCGATAGGGTTCGCGCGGAATCTCAGCGGCGTCGAGAATGCGCGCGCTGCTTTTGCCCAGCGCCGAACTGACACTAACCTGTTTTGTCCGTTGCAGCAGTTGATCGTAAATCTGACGGTTGGTGTCGACATCCCGTTTGAGAATGCCGTACATGATGGCGCGCTGCGCCTGCGTGTTCACCTTTTGGAGTTGAGCGACATAGGCGTCGGCTAACAGACGCTCGCGGTAGGAGGCGGCCTGCTGGTCGTTGTTGATGCGCGTGAGAACGTTTTGGCGTTCCTGCGCCAGTGTCTTCTCCAACTCACTGATCTGCGCTTGTACCCGCTCCACGCGATAGTGTGCCGGCTCGTACAGGACCGTGAGATCGGCCAGGGACCATTTCAGTTCCGCCAGCTTGGTCTTGTAGCCCATCAGGCGCGCGTCGTCTTGAACCTGCGCCAGCGCATCGGCGGAACTCTTGCTGGCCACTTCTCCCAGTGCCTGCTTGTTGATGCGATCGGCGGCCGCCCGGGAGAGTTCTTCCTGCAACTGGCGGAGTCTTTCTTCCTCGACGCTGCGCTGGTCGCCGGTGTATAGGAGCCCATACTGACTGCTGTAAGCTTGCAGAGCGTTCTCGGAAGCCTGGAGGTTCTTCCGCGTCTGCTCGACCTGTTTGTTCAGCCATTCCGTATTCCGCTGTGCGCTGTCCCACTGGGCTTCAATCGTGAAGTCGATATACTCTTCAGCGGTCGCGTTGGCGAAATCTGCCGCCAACAAAGGATCGGGAGCGTCACACATGATTTCGAGGAGGCGACTATTTTCGGGAATCCGCACGGTGATCTCCGCCGGAGGGAGACTCGCGGCAGTCACTAATGGTCGCGAACGTTGGAGGAAGGTTGTCCAGGTCAACGGCGCCGGCTCGCGATAAGTTCGCTTGGGCGTGAGCTTCCGCAAACGTTCGACGACGCGGGCGTGCAGTGTCCGGCTCTGGAGGACCCGCGCCTGCGTATGCAGGTACACCTCTGGTGAGAACTCATTCTCATCGTTGCCCGTGGCCGTCACCGCTCCCCGGCTGGGAACGCCCTGAATCTCCATGGTCGTCCTGGCCAGATAGAGCGGACTGATGAACGCATTGACGATGAGTGCGAAGGCAGCGCCGAGCGCGGTCAGACTCGCGATCAGCCACTTGCGCGAGAGCATCAACTGCCAGTACTCGTAGAGCCCGCTCGGCTCCTGACTGTGCGATCGCGCGGTGTCGGCCGGCTCGAGGTAGACGTACTGCGCTACGTCCGGAGCCGCCTTCCGTAAAACCAGCTCACGATTAGTCCCGTTGGCGGGAGATGAGGTCGTCTTCACACTTCTACCTCTACAGCGTTCCCAGAAGGTAAATACTCGCCGTGGCAGCGGTCATCATCATCGTCTGCAAGTAGCTCCACACCTGATTTCCCGGTACGATCACGGTGTCGCCATCCGTCAGGATAATGTCCGCCTTTTTTCCCGCGAGGATTGCCTTCAGATCGATCACAGCAATCGCTGTCATCTGTCCCGACGGATTGAAGTGGCGCACGATCGTCTTGCTTGGAGACGCCGTACGATTCAATCCGCCGGCCATGGCGACAGCCTTGGTAAGCGGCACCACATCCTGCGTCACCAACTCAATTGCGCCGGGCCGCGCCACCTCGCCGGCCATATGAACCAGCCGCTGCCGGCGTTCCATCGAAACGTTGATACTGTCGTGCGGCAGCACGAGCAGGCGCGCATCTTCGCTCGATCCCCGGAGCACTTCCCGTACCGGGAGATCCAGCACATAGGATGCGTTGTCGGCCGACAGCCGGGCCTTGGGATGTGGAATAGCGCCGGACTCTTTCGGACGGCTCAGCGTCAGTGTTGAACTGCCCTCCTTGGTCCCCCCGGCCTGAGCCAGGATATCCAGGAGCGCCGCCGGACCGTTCACTTGTAGAACGCCTGGCTTATCCACAGATCCGGACACAGTGACGGGCCGCGAATGGAACTCGGAGATGTGGACGGTCACATAGGGCGCCTTCACGAACTGCCTCAGCCGCTCGGTGATCTCCTTCTCCAGTTTCGAGACTGGAAGGCCATTGACGTTGATCCGCCCGACCATCGGCAGATTCAATTCACCCGCTGAGTTGACCCGCCAGGCACGGCTAATCTCCTCGACATTGAGCGCGAAGATCGTCACCGTGTCGTCCGGCTGGATGCTGGTGGGCGCCTCGGCGGACCAGACCAAAACAGACGTCGACAATAACAGGCACAAGAATGGGAAACACTTCTTCATTTATGCCTCTCCTTGTGTACTCACTGCCTTGATACTGTTGCCGGGGCGCCCTGCCATGCGGTTGCCTGGGGCGTCTCCGAGGAGGCCGGGAGTGTAGGCAGTCTTCTCTCCGTCGCCGCGCTACCGCAGGTTCGCTGTTGCGGCGTTCGAGGGCCCCGCTACGTTGGTTGCCGTGACGGTAACCGAGGCGACGTCCTCAACTTTGCCATTGATATTGATCAAGACGGAAGCCGTATACTGACTGCCGTAAGCGCGCGAGGCTGTGCTCTGATACCACGCGCTGAAGGCCGCCTCTGCCTCCGCCGTCAAAGTAGTTGTTTGCAGGTTTGCACCGGCCGCGGGTGCGAGAGTCAATTGTAATCTCGATAGCTCCCTTGTGTTCGCATAACCAGTGATAAGCAACTCGAATCCTGAGGCCGTGCGTGTGCCCACCTGAACGGAGCGGATGCGCGGCGGCGCCGCCGGCACCACCACGGTGCAGGCTGGCGCCGGTGTTGGTGTTACATTCACCGAAGTGACGCTAAAACTGGCTGCGATCGTGATTGTCCCGGCAACGGTTCCAGTCTGGAATTGAATTCTGTTCCCTGATTGTCCAAAGACCGCCTGGCGCGAATTGGCGGGGATCTTGAAATCCACCGTTCTGCCGCCGGTCGCGAACTGAATCGCCGGGTCGTCAACAAACGACTCCGGCACAAAGGTCAACGTGAGTTTGCCCTCCAGTTCGATTTCGTAGGCATTCGCGAGTTCCAGCCCCACATAGGGTTGCTGAAGCGCTTCCGACGAGCCGGGAGCTTCCCGGAAGCTGACGGCGGGAATAGCTGCCGGCGCGGCGCCCGCTCCACGGAGGCTGTATGACTTGTCGTCAACCTGAAGCCCACCCGTCAGGCTGCCCAAAGCGTTCGGTTTGAAGACCACCTGGAAAACCGCTTCCGCTCCTGGGGCGAGCGAAGCCGGCAGCGGGGGTGGCCCGGAGATCGAGAAAGCGCTTCCGGAGACAATCAGGCTGCGGAAAACGCCGGTAGCGTTGCCCGCGTTCACAACGTGCAGCGTGACGCCGCTGGTGGATCCTACGGCCGTGTTCGAGAACGTGATCTGCCCGCTTTCCGCTACTGGTGTGAGTCCTCCTCCCGACTCCAGATTGACCGTCAGTCTCGCCCCGACTCCAGTTGCGCTGACTTCAAAGTAGGCCTGATCGATCCGCAACTGGACGGTCGCGTCACCGCTATCTCTGGGCGAAAAGACGAGATTGAACCTCAGTTCCTGGTTGACGGGTAATGTCACGGGTAGGGCAGGCATATCCGAGATACGAAACGCGGTGCCCGATACCGATACCGACGTGATTCGGCCCTCTTTGTTCCCCAGGTTCGAAATCCGCATTTCCACGGATCGTGTCTCGCCAACAACAGTATTCGGCAGGGAGAGTCTGCCGCCGGGCGTAATGGCCGTCGCAACGCCATCCACCAGGTAGCTGTACCGCCAGACTGCGGCCAATCCTTTGCCCTCAAGCGGAAAGTCGCGCCGCTCACTGTCCAATTCCATACGCAGCAGGCCGCTGACATCTCCTCCGGCGGCCGGAGTGAACGAGACCGTGAACCGGAGCGTCTCGCCCGCGGCTAGCCGGGCGGGCAGTAAGGGTAAGCCTGAGACCCGGAACGCAGTGCTGGATTGAACTGTCACATTCTGTACGGTTCCCGTTCCTGCCCCACCGTTCCGAATCACTATCAGAGCGCTGCTTGTTTGGTTGGTTTCTGTGTCGGGAAACCGGATCGCCGCGCCCGGCGCCAACCGAGTCTCGCTGCCCGCCGGGCTGATCGTGTAACTGACGACGTAGTCCGGAGCCACGACCGATGCACTCAGGTAAAAGACATAAACATAAGGTGTATTTCCGGAATTCAACTGCACAGTCAGCCGCCCCGAATAACGTCCCAGGGCGGAGGCGCTGAAGCTGATCGAGAAGGGAACTGTCGAACCCGGCGGGACGACCACCTCGTTGACCGAGGAGATGCTGAAGCCCGCGCCCGACACAGTTAACGACTTGAGGGTCCATTGCACCGCTCCCTGGTTGTCAGCGGTGGCCGTCAACTCCGCCGTCTTGCCCGCGGCGACTCCAGGCACGGTGATCGAACCGCCCGGCTGAACGGAAACCGGCGCGGCGAGGTCCGCATTGACATACCGGACCACCAGGTTGGGCGCCTGGGCTTGGGCTTGGCCGATGAGGCCCGCGGTGAGCGCCAAAACGCACCCGGCAACGCGAAACGCCAACATTGACTTGTTGTTCACGTGGATCACTCAAAAGGAATGAAGGCAATTAAGCCGCCCGCGCGAGAGTCAATCACCCACAGCGGCGGCCCGCCGCCTCCAGTCAAAACCACCGTTCCATCGCGGTTGATGAGTTCACAGCGGTTGGGTTCGAAGCCCAGGGGCTCCGCTCTGCGCAGTTCGCTCAATTGCGCATTGAAAGTGAACAAAGTTCGCGCGCCGGCGTCGGCCACCAGGAGCAGGCTGTCAACAAGTGCCAGCCCCGCCGGCCTTGTGACGCCGTCGGAACCCCCTGCGAGCACGCTCAGGCGCGCCTCGCCAAAAACGTCATCGACCCGCACGATCTGCCGCAGATCTAAGGCAGCGACAAACGCGGCGCGTCCCTCCCCGTCCAGCACAACTCCGCTCACCGCGCCGAGAGTCACCAACTCCGTCAGTGGATCGCCGGCAACTGCGGACCGGTAGAGGCGTCCTTCTGACGCGACGACGACCTTTGAGCACCGGGCGTCGGTGGCAATAGCGCTAATCTCGTCCGCTCCTGCCGGCAAGGTCGCCGTCGTCACGATGGGCGCCTGCGCGATCCCGCTTACGGTGAGTACAGCCGAACCGGGGGCGCCGCCCAGCACAGCGCAGTCGCCGGAGGAACCGAAGGCTACGCGCCGCGGGGCTTCCGTCAGCCGGGCTACTTCCTTCGCGACCGGCTCCTGCTCATTCAGATCGAGCAACAGGAGTACGTCGCCCGGCGCAGCGGCTGTTCCTGCAAAGGCGAAGTTCCCGCCGGGCGCCGGAAATGCCCAGGCGAGCGCCGGCCCCGGAAGGGGGGCGCCAACATGCGCGGAACCGGGAATGCCGAGAACAGGGCGGATTGTTCCATTTCGTGAATCGAAGATGTGACCCGCGACTGGTCCCCGCAGGGCGGATTGCCCGCAGGCAACCGCAGCGGTGAAAAGAAGGATAAAGACCGGCTTCATCACCGCGGACCTCCTACGCTGATTGCCCCAATGGTGGCCGACGTCATCGTCGGCGTTACCGTGCCATTGCCGGACTTCGAGTCACCTCGGGTGGACAGAATCGTCGCCATTGCTGCCCCAGCGGCACCCATGAGGAGAAGCTTCTTTATTCCGAACTTGGATTGCTCGGTAATCGGACGGCTGGCGGCCAATGTATTGGTTTGCGCCATGAGTGCCGCCGCTTCCTCCCCCTGATACGCGGTCGTGATTCGAATGTGAAACCGTCCTTCGGTCGAGTTAGGCCGGAAGCGCGTGCTCGCTCGTCCCTGAGTGTTGGTTGCGACGGTCTTCGTGGCCTGGCCGTCCTCGAACACCCCGCCGGCACCAAATTTTGGCAACGTGAATGTGACGGGGACGCTCGCGAGCGGCGCTCCGCGGGCGTCGCGAAGCTCAACTTCCACCTCACTTGGCGACCGCCGCTTTGCATCATTAAAGGCGCCTTCGCCTTGAAGCATGACGATCTCGATGGGACCAGCGACGCTGCCAACGGTCTGAGCCTCAAGAAGAAGCGCGCAACCGAATGCGGCGATGCTAGTCCGAACCCTCGGTGTCATTCCCACTCCTCTCCTCCCGGTCCACGTTCTGCTCACTCGCTGAAATCGTGTCGCCCAGGACAAGCCGGATGCACGCCCGGACCTCCCGCAACAGCACGTCAAGTTCGCGCAACGCCTTGGTGAGAGTTGATAAATCCCCCGTCAGCGATCCTTGCGGTCCTGAAAGCGCCAACACACGATGCATCACTGCCGACCGGGATAGGTCAGAGATACTGCGAATGCCAAACTTCTCGCAAGCCTTGGACAACTCGGCGTATTCTTCGGCGGACAACCGGAAAGTCACCGAGCGTGATCGACGTCTCAGAATGGCCACTGTCGTGGGCTTTCGCTGACGGACAAAGTTCCTCCCCCGGCGGGCTAAGGCACGGCCAGGGGTGTTCTTGACAGTTTCGGCGTTGCCAGGACGATGCGGCGGGAGCCCTCGGGCGACTCCACAACCGCCCCCCGGCGCGTCGGGATCAAGGATGAGCGGTCGACCTCCACCAAAACCGACCTTTGCAGGAGGGTTACTGCTAGTACCAGCCGCAACTTGCCCTTGTACTCGATGACCACACCCGTCAAACCGGCGAGCGGCCCGGAGACGATTACGGCGGAGTCTCCGGCGACCAGTCCAGGCCATGGCTCTCTGTCAGTGTCGGTACTCATGACGTACTCGAGAGCCTCGATCTCGGAGTCGGGGATGGCTGCTGGGTGTAAGCCGGTCCTGACTATGTCGATCACGCCTGGAATCTGGAGAATCGGGTGTCTCTGCATCTGGTCAAAACGACAGAATACATAACCGGGAAACAGAGGCAGTTCGACTTCACGGAAGCGGTCCGCCCATCGATGGCGGGCCGTAAAGAGGGGAGTAACTGACCGGTATTGCTCCGCCCTGAGGAACCGCTGCACACTCTTTTCGTGCCGGGGTTTCACCCAAAGGGCGTACCATGCAGTCGTGTGATCTGTCATACAGATCCTTATTAAGACAGTTGCATTCCTGGTGGGAGGGTTCGGGCGTGCTTCCGCCATCCTCACTTACAACTCGTGGGTTTCCCTCGCGGTATGCTCCTAACCCCCACCTCCTCCGAGTTGCGGGGCTATTTGCATCCGTCTACAAAATGTTTGACAAAAGCATAACATCAGGTCTCGCCCGTTTACACTAGGAACTTCCCTAGGGTACTGCCCTCAAATAGGGCTACAGCCTGAGTGTGGGCGGTTGGCGTCTTCGGTGGCGAAGGCGGGACGATCTGACGCGGTACGATTCGCGCATGTCGTTTGGGCAGGTTGTGCCCCGCGCTCGGCCAATCTGAACAGCCCGCGCTCAGCCAAAACCTGCTTTGTTCCGCATATAGCAGTGTTCCGGCCGCGATACGGCGTGCCTCGCGGCCCTCAGCAGAATGTCACTTCGCGAAGTTCCTGAATAGGCAACTGATCGCGTTGCGCAGCCGTCTGTTATCCTGTTATTGGGTCGTCTTGCCCCAATTGAGAGGGGGGGCTCTGGCTGGTATGACTAAGCGTGTAAAGATTTTCGTCGTGTCTCTTTCGAGCTTCGTGCTGGGCATCCTCCTACTGGGAGCTGTGCTCGGAAAAAGCAGCGCCGCCGATGGTGATGCCTATCGCCACTTCGCGGTGTTTACCGATGTGATTTCCCGCATCAAGAGCGATTATGTCGAAGAGCCGGACATGAAGAATGTCACGTTGGGGGCGCTCAACGGCATGCTGGAGTCGATTGATCCGTACGCCAGTTACTTGAACGCGGATCAGTACAAGCAGTACGTCAAGACGAAGGAAAGCAAGAAGGCG
>JAEUQD010000745.1 GCA_016789925.1 Bryobacterales bacterium
AGTTGTGAATGATAAAGTTCGCATCGGGCTGGGCGCGCAGGAATGGGCGTGGACGGGGTGCAGGTGGGCGCGCCGGCCTGATGGGAACGCTCATTGAGCTAGACCGCTACCGGGAGGCCGCTCTCATGGGGGTTTGGATCGAAGATTGCCGGGCGGCGAATGGGGCGAGCCGGGGAGGAAAAGGGGCGGGACGGGTGTGGCTGGGGGGGAAAGAGGGCTGATGGTGCGCCCAGCGCGGGGCGTCTGTGGTGCGCGCGGTGGCGGCGACGCGCACCCGTTCGAGCCCCCGGAAGGAGGGCAGCGGGCGGCGAAGACGGGGTCCGCGGCGAACGGGGTCACGAGGTGTCCAGCGGGGCAGGCACCGCCCAGAGAGCCGCGGCGATGAAGCCGATGCGCACCATGACTCCGTGCTGACAACAGGGACAGCGCGCGGCCGTCTGCACGATGGTTTGGGCCAGCGTTTGGAGTTGGTCTGGCGAGGGTAGCAATTGGGAACGCTCGCCTCCGGCCAGCAGCGCGCGGCAACGTTGGAGGTGGGCGGCCCGGTAGCGGTTGGTCCAGAGGCCGTAGTAGCGGATGCGCTGGAAGCCGCCGGGCAGGACGTGGAGCAGGAAGCGGCGGATAAATTCGTTGCCGGAGACGGTCATGGCCCGCTGACGTTGGGGTTGGGACGACCGGTAGTCCTTGTAGCGGAAAGTGACGGAGTGCTCATTCCAGGCGAGGATGCGCTGGGGAGCGAGCGCGACGCGATGCGTGTAGCGGCCCAGGTAGGCCAGCACCTGCTCCGGGCCGCCGAAAGGCGGCTGGGCGTAGACCACCCAGTCTTGACGGCGGACGGGCTCGAGATAGGCTTCCCAGTCGGATGGGTCTTGGAGCGGCGCCAGGGCGCCGGGCAGGGCCAGTTCGCCGCCGTCGTAAGCCGCTTGGAGAGCCTCGACAAACAAGCGGCGGAACAAACGGGAGAGCACGCGGACGCTGAGGAAGAAGTGGGGCGGCGAGGCGATCCAGCGTTGCTGGTCCGGGGAGAGGCCGCCGCCGGTGACGACACAGTGGACATGCGGATGGAAGAGCAGATTTTGACCCCAGGTGTGCAAGATGGAAAAGAAGCCGGGGGTGGCTCCCAGATGCTTGGGATCCTGGGCGATGGTGAGGAGCGCGGCCGCGCTGGTGCGGAAGAGGATGGCAAAGAGGGGGCGTGGGTTGGCCAGAGCCAGTGCGGCGATGGGCGCCGGAACGGTGAAGACGAGGTGGAAGTACGGGATGGGCAGGAGTTCCTGCTGGCGCGCTTGGAGCCACTCGAGCTGGTCCATCGTTTGGCACTGGGGGCAGTGCCGGTTGCGGCAGGAGTTGTAGGCGATGCGCTGGTGGGCACAGGTTGAGCATTGTTCCAGGTGGCCGCCCAGGATCGCCGTGCGGCAGGACTCGATGGCGCGCATCACGCGGAGGTGCGCGATGGGCAAAGCGTGCTGGCGGCGATACTGGGGGCCCTGTTGCCGGAACAGTTCAGCGAGGTTTTGCCGGGCGGGCGTGGTCACCTTGACCCGTATTCAGGGTTGGGGAGCGGGCGCCGCCTGCTTGCGCGGGCGGCCCGGCCGCCGCTTGGGCTGGGCGGGCGGAGGGCTGGGCAAGTTCTCCAACGGCGAGGTGGCGGCGGCGAGTTTGGCCGCCGAAACCCGGACATAACGGGCGGTGGTGTCGATGCGTTGGTGGCCGAGGAGCACCTGGATGACGCGGATGTCTTCGCCGTTGTCCAGCAAATGCGTGGCGAAGCTGTGGCGCAGGGTGTGGGCCGTGACGTGTTTGTGGAACCCGGCCATTTGCGCCGCCTCCCGGCAGACCTGTTGCACGGTGCTCGCCGACACGTGTTTGTGCGGTTTGATGGCGGGGAACAGCCAATCGCTGGCCGGGCGCTGTTGACGGTAGTAAGTGCGCAAGACGGCCAGCAGGCGCGGGGACAGGGGCACGTAGCGGTCTTTGGCGCCTTTGCCGAGCCGGACGCGAATCACCATGCGGGCCGAATCGATGTCGGCCGGGCGCAGTTGGACCGCCTCGGAAATGCGCAAGCCGGCTCCGTAGCAGACCATGAGCACCGCCCGGAACCGGAGCATGCCGATGGCTTGGAAGAACGCCGCCACCTCGGTGGGGCTGAGCGTCACCGGCAGGGTTTCCGGGACGCGCATGCGGTGGAAATGATTCCGACTCCACGGCAGTTCCAGGGTCTCGGTGAAGAGGAACTGGGCGGCGGCGGTGAAACAGTTGACGCTGGACGCCGACATTTTCCGTTCGTCGATGAGATAGAGCTGATACTCGCGAATGGCCTCAGGGCCGAGTTGCTCCGGGGAGGTATTGAAATAGCGGGCGAACTGGGCGATATAGTGGACGTAGCTGCGCTGGGTCTCCAGCGAGAAGTTGCGCAGCTTCATATCGTCGATCATGCGTTGACGAAGCGGGGTCATCGGAATACTCCTGATTTGAGATGTGGCTGGTGCGGCCAACCACTTCTACGATGACCCCTGATCCGCTGGGAAGGCGCAACAGTGTGCAATGCCGCTGGCGCAGACGTCCTACCGCGCAGCGGTTTAGTTCAACGCCGATTTTCGAGCTGGGCGAACAAAAGACGAATATAACAGGTAGCCCCAGCCGAACACCTCCACCTCATTCATCGCGACCGGCTCCCCCGCGAAGTCTATCGCGATGACCTCCCCTCTTCCGTGACGGGTCTCCGGGCGGCCATGGTGTTCCACCGGTCAAAACGCTAAGCTGGCTGGCATGGAACGATCAGTGGATTCCACGCGCCGCCGGCTCTTTGCGCTAGCTCCCTTGTTTCTCTCCTCGCGCGTACTTGGCCGGGCCGGCCAGACCGCCCCTTCCAACCGCGTCCGCCTCGGCATCATCGGCACCGGCAACCGCGGCAACCTCCTCATCGACCAGTTGCCCCCCGGCTCGGAGATCGTTACCGCCTCCGACTGCAACATGCGCCGCGCCGAAGAGTCCGCGGCCAAGCGCAAGGCCGCCTGGGAACTCCACCAGGACTTCCGCCGCCTGCTCGATCGCAAGGACATCGACGGTGTGATCGTTTCCACCGGCGACCATCAGCGCGTCCGCATCTGCATCCTCGCATGCCAGGCCGGCAAAGACGTCTATGCCGAGAAGCCGCTCACCCTTTACGTGACGGAAGGCCGTGCGTTAGTCAAGGCCGTGGCGCGATACTCCCGCGTGTTCCAAGTCGGCAGCCAGCAGCGCTCCATGGCGATGAACCGCGTCGCTTGCGCCTTCGTTCGCAACGGCGGACTGGGGAAACTCTTCTTCGTCCAGGGAGCGAACTACACCAGTTCCCGGCCAGTTCCCGACAACCTCGGCGAACAGCCCACGCCCGCGGAACTCAACTGGGACCAGTGGTTGGCGCAAGCCCCCTTCCGGCCCTATCACGAAAAGATCCACCGCGGCTGGATGGGCTGGCGCGACTATTCCGGAGGCGAGATGACCAATTGGGGCGCCCATGGTCTCGACCAGATCCAGTCCGCCCTCGGTATGGACGAAACCGGACCCCGGGAACTGTGGCCGCTCGCCGAGTCCACTCCCAACGCACTCGCCTTCCGGTATGCCGGCGGCGTCACCGTCCGTCTCGAACTCCCCCCGGGTGACATCAACGGTGGCGCGATCTTCGTGGGCGAGAAGGGACGCGTCGAAATCACGCGCAACAACTTCCGCACCGACCCGCCCGGCCTCATCAAAGACATGCCGCCCAAGGAAGAAGTCGACAAGTGGCAGCGCGCCCAGTGGCAGGCGCAGTATCACATGCAGGAGTGGATCGACTGCATGAAGACCCGCAGCCAGCCCTCCGCGACGGCCGAGATCGGCCACCGCAGTTGCTCGCTCGCCCACATCCTGAACATTACGCGCCAACTCAACCGCCGCCTCCGCTGGGACCCCACCGCCGAACGCTTCGACGACAGCGAGGCGCAGGCGCTCCTCCATCGCATACCTCGCAAGGGCTTTGAACTGCCGGGGTGAGTGGTAACGCGGTCCTAACCAAGCTTCTTCTTCAACTCGCGGTAGCGGACCATCACCACGGATTCCCAGAACGATGGCGTCGAACCGGGGATCGGATGACGCGCGATCAGGCGCTTGGCCTCGTCAGGGTGTCCCGACTCCGCGTAGGCCCACGCCAGCAATACTTCCCACTGGGTCACTTCCATCGGCCGTTCGGCCGCGATCAGCGCCTTCAGCGCGGGAATCGCCGCGGCATGGTCATTCTTCAGGGACAGTTTCAGGGCAGTGGCCTGCGCGGTTTCGCGCAATCCATCGGTCTCGCCCCGCCAGAGACTGAGTTGCAGCCGTGCGGGCGGTGTATTCAACTTTTCCAACGCTGCAATCGCCTGTGCCGGACGTCCCGACTCGTAGTCCCACTGGGCTCGGTAGAGGACCGTACCGGGGTTTCCGGCGATCGCGTCCAGGTAGCGTTGAAACAGGGAATCCGCGCCCTGCTGATCTCCGGCTGCCCGCCGCGCGACGGCTGCCTTGCGCAAAGGGGCACTGGAAAAAAACCGCGGATCTCTTTGATATGCCTGAAAAAACGCTTCCTCCGCCTCGGCGTACCGGCCGGCCAGCAGAAAAATCTCGCCGCGGCTATCGAGCGGATTGGCGCTGGATGGCTCCAAACGGTTGTATTGATCCAGACTGGCCAGCGCAGCTTCCCTCTTGCCCGCGTAGAACAGGACGTAGGCGGCTTCGTTGTGCAGCGGACCGTTCTCGGGGTCCAGCGCAATGGCCCGGTCAAACCATTCTCCGGCCTTCTTGAGATCCCGCCCAATCAGGGCCTGCCGCCCCGCCAGCGCCGCCAACCGCGAGTCGGCGGGACGCAGCTTGGCCAGTTCCGCCGCTTTGGCGGGTGGCACGTTGGCGGCCAGCCGCTCGGTCAGAGCGCGTAGCGCGGCTTGCGGCTCGGCGGGAAGCTCAGGTTCCAGTGGAGGAGCTTGTGGCCACAGGCGGCGCGCGATCCCCCCACCCAAGTCCTGGGCCGTTCTCCCAATCACTTCCCACCGCTCCAGCGCCTTCCCGGTTCGTGCGTCGAACTCGGTCAAGTGCGCAGTCAACTGCTCTCCTGCGCCGGTCAGGTAGCCTCTCACGATCCGCGTAGCCCGCCCTGCATATGCCTCGTTGGTCGAGGCCGCGACAAAGGCAAATTGCTTTGGCGACGATGCCAACGACACCGCCACGACGGCGGGAACACCCGCGGTTAACCAGTTCCTCCCGGTGTCCGCGGCGAGATTGTCCAAGTGGATCAGAGCGATCCGCTCGACCGTCCCTTGGGGGCGCGAATGGCTGCAGCCCGCAATGAAAATCAGCAGCGCGGCGGCTGCCGGTTTAGAGAACACGCGGCTGGGACTGCATCAACTCCTGGAACTCCGGCAGTTGTTGCAGATTTGCAAATTCAGGTTCTTCGACAAACTTTTGGCGATCCTTAAACCCCTCTTCCAGGCATCTTCGCATATACATTAAGGCACGCTCGGCCATCCCGGCCTTCGCATACGTCTTAGCTAGGTAATAGTGGAACTTGGCGCGTTCTTCCACGCTGCGCTCCTGCAGCAGAACGCCGCCCGTGGAGCGGTGTTCAAACACTTCCGGATCCAGTTCCAGCGCCTTGGCATAGGCCTCGCTGGCCTTCTTGTAGTTGCGTCGCGCAAACCAGGCGGTGCCCAGGTTGGAGTGGATGCTGGCGGAATTGGGCGTCAGCTTCAGCGCCCGCTCATACTGTCTCACGGCGCGCCGGTAACTGCGGGCCGCATAGTACACGGTACCCAGATTGTTGACCGCCTCCGCGTACTTCGGGTTCATCTTGATGGCCCGCTCGTAGTGCTTGCGAGCTTGGTCAAGCTCGGTCATTTGGTGGTAGGCAATGCCGATCTTGTTCAGGAGAACATGATTGGTGGGCTCTACCGAACGGTAAAGGTCGATCGCGGTCCGGAAGTCCTTCCGGGCCATGCTGATATCGCCGCGAAGCTCAGGCGTCAGCGCAGGTTTGGGAGCCGCCGCCGGCTCCGGCGCGGCGACTACCGGCGGATTCGTCTTAGGCTCGTTGGCAAAAGACGATTGCGCAGCGGCAAGCGGCGCCAAAGCGACACCGAAAACCAGGACCATCACAACCATGACGGCCTCCTTGCCCCTATTAAAGCGCCCGCCGCGCCGCGCTGCAAGCCCCTACTTGAACACATCAAGAATACGTGAAAAGAAGCCCTTCTTCCGCGTATCTTCACCCTTGGGTGAGCCGGCTACCGGCTGGGGATCCACGGGAATCGAGTCGACTCGCCGCGAGGCCACCCGCCGTGGCTGCTGGTCAGACAGGCGCGGCGGCTCGTTCTCCTGCGGTCCCGATTCCCACGAGGCTACCTGCGTTTGCGATCCGCCACAGTATTCAATCGGTTGGGTACCCACCAGGAACACCTCTGTCCGCGTCGGCGACCCGCAGCCACCCCCGGATGCCAGCTTCCCGGAAGAGGAATCGATCTCCACGGCCACCACGCCGTCCGGCGCGGGAAACTCGGTCGCGCGCCGGTAGGGGCGGAATCGGTGCGCCCGCTTCATGAAGTCAACCCAGATCGGTAAGGCCGATTTGGACCCTTCCAGGTCTAACGCCCGGTTATCGTCATAGCCCACCCAGACCACGCAAATCAACTCCGTGGTGAATCCCGCAAACCAGCCGTCATGCGAGTCATTCGACGTTCCCGTCTTTCCCGCCGCCGGTAGCCCGAAGCCGCGAGCCCGCACGCCAGCTCCTGTTCCGCTGCGCAGAACTTCGCCCATCAAGTTGGTCATCATATAGGCCACGCGCGCATCCAGCGCCGCCCGCTGCACAGGCTTGTGCACGTAGATCGACGCGCCATCCTGATCGCGGATGGTCTTGATCCAGTTGGCCTCGGTAAACTGGCCGCGGTTGGCGAAGATCGTGTATGCCCCGGCGATGTCGATGGGGCGAGCATCATACGCGCCGAGCGCCAACGCCGGCGTCGCCCTTACCTGCAAACCCGCCCTCCTGGCCAGCGCACTCACCTTGTTGTATCCCACCTGTTCGGCGAACTTGACGGTCGGGATGTTCAGAGACTTGGCCAGCGCCTGCCTCATGGTCACCGTACCGAAGAACTCGCCCTTGAAGTTGTTGGGCTCGTACACCTGATTCTCGAAGTAGAAGGTGGTCGGTTCGTCCACCACCGTGCTCAGCGGTGTGAGGGCGTTCGAATCTCCATCGACGGCGCTCGACAACGCCGCCGCGTAAACGAAGGGCTTGAATACTGACCCGGGTTGGCGCTTGGCCAGCGTGCGGTTCAACTGGCTCTGGCCGTAATCGCGGCCACCGACGAGCGCTTTCACCTCACCCGTCCGCGGGTCGACGGCCACCAGCGCCGCTTGAACCTGCGGCCAGCCTTTCGCGGGCGTCCGCTTCCGGCGCTCCATGATCGCGTCCACCTCTTTCAGGCCGGCACGCATCGCCTCGGAAGCGGCTCGCTGCAGGTTGAGATCGAGTGAAGTGTAAACGCGGTAGGAATTCGCCTGGAAATCATGGTCCTGGAAATTGTTCTGCAACTGGTCGTTGATGAGGTCGACGAAATAGGGCGCGTCGTCGGATTCGGTCGACCCTTGCGCCACCCGTAGAGGAGAGTCGCAGGCTGCTTTCCACTGCTCCTGGTTGATGTAGCCGTTGTCCCGCATCAAACCCAGAATGAGGTTGCGGCGGGTGCGCGCCCGCTCGGGGTTCCGGAATGGATTGTAGACACTCGGCCCTTGGATAATCCCTGCCAGCAACGCCGACTCCGCGAGGGTCAACTGCCGGATGTCCTTCGAGAAATACGCTTGCGCACCCTCGCCAAACCCATGAATATTAAAACTTCCAACCCGACCCAGATAGATCTGGTTGGCGTAGTGCTCAAAGATCTCCTCTTTGGTCAGCTTACGTTCCAGGTGGATCGTGATGAGGACTTCCGGGACTTTCCGGCGCCAGTTCCGTTCCTTGGTGAGCCACAACTCGCGGGCCAACTGCATTGAGAGCGTCGAGGCGCCCTGCTTGTTGCGGCCCGCTTTCAGATCCACCCATGCCGATTTCAGAATGCGGATGGGGTCAAAACCGGCGTGCTGGAAAAACCGTTTATCCTCGGCCGAAAGAACGGCGTTACGGACCATCAGGGGGATGTCGTTGAATTTCAGAATCCGGCGCTTCTCACGGTTTCGGTCAAACAAATTCGTGATCAGTTCCGGTTCGAGCCAAAACTGGGTTCGTTCCGTGTTGTCCCGGAGCGAAACGATCTGCCGTACTTTCCTTCCCCCAAACCGGACAACATGGGCTTCCTGCTGGAAGTAAGAATCCGGTCCCGGAAACACCTCCACCGAATCCGCGCCTTGCCGGTAGTACCCCATCCGATTCGTGCGGGTCGGCGAGTAGCCGGCCCGGTGCAGCGACTCGATCACGTCGTCGGGGCTGATTTCGTCGCCCAACGTGATCCCATGGGGAGCGGCGAACAGCTTCGAGGTGTTCGAATACGGGCCCTTGACGAGTTTCTCCTCGATCATGGTGGCGTAGTAGTTGTAGTAATACAAGAACACGCCCAGGCTCACGGCGCCGGCCAGGAGCGTCAGACCGGCAAGCGTTCGCCCCACCGGATGCGCCAAGATGGAGCGGGCCCGATTCATGAACCGGCGGCCTAGCGGCGAATTGGAGCGTTGGGAAGTAGCGGAACGTCGCTTCACGGAGCCTTCTGCCCTCTTATTGTCGCACGCAGGCAGGCTATAATCCGAAGCGATGGACATCTACGATGAGATCGTCCGGTTGCGGAAGTCTGGCCAGAAGTGCGCCCTGGCGACCATCGTCCAGGTGAACGGGTCTATTCCGTCTTACGAGTCGGCCAAGCTGCTGGTCAGGGAAGACGGGTCGATGGCCGGGACGGTGGGGGGCGGCTGTGTCGAAGCCGAGGTCTGGAACGCCGCCCGGGAAGTGATCGAAACGGAACAGCCTAAGCACCTTACCTTCAGCCTCGGTCAGGACGCCGCCTACGATAACGGTCTGATTTGCGGGGGACAGTTGAACGTCTTCGTCGAACCGATTACGCCCCAGCCGCGCGCTTTTATTTTCGGCGCCGGTCACATCTCGAAAAGCCTCTCCAAGGTCGCCAATCTCGCCGGTTTCGCCACCGTCGTCGTCGACGACCGGGAAACGTTTGCCAACCGCGACCGGTTCCCGGAGGCCGAGGAGGTCTTCTCGGGCGAATACGAGGCGATTTTTCCGACTCTGACGGTCAACCATTCCAGCTACCTCATCATCGTCACCCGCGGACATCGCGACGACATGCGCGTGCTGCGTTGGGCGATCGGCACACCCGCCCGCTATATCGCCATGATCGGCTCCAAACGGAAGACCCTCGGCGTCATGAAGGAACTGATGAAAGAGGGGATTCCGCGCGAGGATTTTGACCGGCTCCATGCCCCGATGGGCCTCGACATCGGAGCGATCAGTCCCGAAGAGATCGCCGTTTCGGTCGTCGCCGAAATGATCGCCCTGCGCCGCGGC
>JAEUQD010000859.1 GCA_016789925.1 Bryobacterales bacterium
TAGATAAGCTAACAAGAGAGGTGACCATGGCATCGACGATGACTCGCCGGAATTTGCTGGGTACGCTGAGCGCCGGGCTGGGCGCACGAGGGATGGCTGCTCCGGCGACGCCGGACCGGCCCAACATTCTCTTTATCTATACGGACGACCATTCGCACCGGACGTTGAGTTGCTACAAGGAAGCCTATCCCTGGGTGCGGACGCCGAACATCGACCGGCTTGCCTCGCGCGGCGTGCGGTTCACGGCGGCGTACAACGGAGCGTGGTGCATGCCGTCGCGGGCCACGCTGTTGACGGGGCACTACCAACACGGCATTGAATCGATGCGCATGGAGGGGCCCTATCCGGGTAGCGAGTACGATCCGCAGAAATGCCCATTCTGGCCGAAGGAGTTGCGGCGGCACGGCTATGTCACGGCGCAGATCGGCAAGTGGCACACGGGGACCGATACGGGATTCGGCCGGGATTGGGACTATCAGCTAGTCTGGAACCGGCCGAAGTATACCGAGACAAGCACGCATTACTACTACGATCAACCGATCACCTATCACGGCGGCAAGACGGAGATGCTGAAGCGGTATTCGACCGATCAGTACACCGACTGGGCGTGCGACTTCATCCGCGGGAACGGCCGCGACCAGCAGAAGCCGTGGTACCTGTGGCTGTGCTTCGGCGCGGTACACGCGCCCTATACTCCGGCCGAACGCCATAAGAAAGAGCTGGCCGGGATGGATCTGGACGTGCCGAAGGACATCTTCCCGCCACGGGCGGGCAAACCGGACTGGGCGCAGAAAGTAAGCGAGTGGCAGAAGGACGCCCAGGGAAGGCCGGTGGCCGAAGGGCGCGGTTTCATCGACTGGGTCCGCCAGTATCACCAAGGGGTGTTCGCGCTCGATGAGGCGGTGAAACGCCTGATGGATGTTTTGGAGGAGACCGGACAACGGAAGAACACGCTGGTGCTGTTCACCTCCGACCAGGGCCTGGCGTTCGGCCAGCATGGCTTTCGAGGAACGAAGGTGGCGGCCTATGACGCCAATGTCCGGTCGCCGCTGATCTTCTCGATGCCCGGGCGGATACCGGAGAACCGAGTCTGCGAGACGCCGGTTTCGGGGCCGGACCTGGTGTCGACCATGCTGCGGTTTACGGGAATGCGGCAACCCTGGGAGATGCACGGGCGGGACCTGACGCCGCTATTGAAGGATCCTGGAGCGGCTTGGGAGCATCCGGCGATGCTGGTGGCCACGGGCAGGAAGTTCGGATCGGATACCAACGCGATTCCGGAAGGGCGCGAAGCATTCCATGGCAACGTGCCGTGGTATGTGATGATCCGGGACCGGCGGTATAAGTATGTGCGGCCGCTGATCCGGGACATCGAGGAGTTATACGATCTCGAGAAAGACCCGGAAGAACTCGACAACCTGGCGGTGAAGGCGGAACACAAGACCCGCTTGCGCAGCATGCGCGGCCAGGCGATTGCGGAGTTGCGGCGGACGAAGTGCGGGTTTGTGGACAGGATGCCGGCCGTGCGGGAAGCGTGACGCTGACCGCGTGGTT
>JAEUQD010000764.1 GCA_016789925.1 Bryobacterales bacterium
CTTCGTCAATCCCTCCAGCGGTGACCGCAGTCACTGCCGTGGAATCCCACGTGCCTTACATTGGGGTTGCATGGCGACCGCAGTTGTTAGTCCGACGCAAACCAAGAAAAAAGCCTGGATTCGACGCCGTCAGGATTCCACCGCCTGGGTCCGGCGAGCGGTGCAATGGGGCTTCCTTGCGCTCAATATCTGGATCGGTGTTGAGTTTTGGCTCTTTGTCCGGTACTACGAAACCGGTGGCGCCGGCATTTGGGTAGACCGTCCCGCCGGCATCGAAGGCTGGCTCCCGATCGCCTCCCTAATGAACCTGAAGCTCTGGTGGGCCACCGGTAAAGTCCCCGGAGTTCACCCCGCCGGCATGTTCCTGTTACTGGCCTTCGTCGCGATTTCGCTCCTCCTGCGCAAGGCCTTCTGTGGTTGGCTGTGCCCCATCGGGACCATCTCCGAATATCTCTGGAGGCTGGGCCGCAAGCTGTTCCGGCGCAACTTTGCGCTCCCCAAGTGGGCCGATCTGCCGCTCCGGTCGCTGAAGTACATCCTGATGGGGCTATTCCTTTACGCCGTTGGCGGGATGTCCGCCGCCGCCATCGCCTTCTTTCTCGAAGGACCCTACGGCTTGATCGCCGACGTCAAGATGTTGAACTTCTTCCGGTACTTGAGTTTCGGCGGCGCACTCGTGATCGCAGCCCTGGTTCTCTTGAGCGTCTTTGTCCAGAATTTCTGGTGCCGCTACCTGTGCCCCTACGGTGCTCTCCTCGGGATGTTTTCGTGGATGAGCCCTGTGCGCATCCGGCGGGTCGAGTCCAAGTGCATCGATTGCGCCAAGTGCGCTCACGCCTGCCCATCCCAGTTGGCGGTCGACAAGCTCATCCAGATCCAGTCACCTGAGTGCCTGGGCTGCTACGAATGCGTCGTCTCGTGCCCGGCGGAAGGCGCCTTGGATATGACCGTGGTGGGTCGCCGCCCCGTACCCGCGTGGGCCATGGCGGCTGCCTTAGGCGTCATCTTCTTCGGCGCCGTGTCTTACGCCAGGCTCACTGGAAGCTGGTATACCAACGTGCCTTCCGACACCTATTTCCAACTCGTGCCAAGGGCCAACGAGTTCGGTCACCCTTGACCGGCGCTTCAGTGCAATACCTTCAGTTGATCTTCCAGATAAGCCAGCGCCAGTTCCAGTTGCGCCCGGTGGCGCGGATGGCTGGCCCGCTCCAGGTCGTGCAGAACCCGCGTGCGCGTGAGCAGCAGAGATTCGCGTTTCTGGGTCAGTTCTCGTTTATCGGCGAGGGCGGCGGCCGCATGGCGCGACGCCTCGCGATACTCCAGCTTCAATTCCTGCTGTGATTCGATGTCTTTGCTTTCCCAACCACGAGCCATACTAGAGATACCCAATCTCATTTTAGCGGTCTCACCAGACCGGAATTCAGATGTCGAACACTTTTTAATCATATCGCGCGGGCTTGGCCGTATGATGAAAGGGTGAGTGCCGCCACGCCCCTGACAATCGACGGAGCCATCTGGACTCGTATTGTCGACGGAGTAAACACCGTTCCCGGGACGCTCGCCGCCCAGTTCACCGCCCAACCCACTTTGTTCTTCTTCCTGCGGCATTTTGGCTGAACGTTTTGTATCGAGAGCGTGGCGGAGCTACGCCGCAACACTGAAAGCAACGCCGCTTACCCTCCCGTGGTGTTCGCGTTCCGCGGAACGCCGGCCGAAGGAAGGCGTTTCTTTGACAAACGCTGGCCTTCCGCTCGCGCCATCGCCGACCACGACGGTTCACTCTACGATCACTTCGGTTTGCGCCGCGCCTCTCTCGCCCAAGCCTTCGGCCCCCCGGTATTCCGCCGCACGATCGAGGCCCTCCGCCGCGGTGTCGGAGTCGGCCTCCCGGGACGCGATGTCCTGCGCATGCCAGGACTTTTTCTTATCCGCAAGCCCGACATTCTGGCCACCCGCCGCTTTTCGCACGTCGGGGATCACCCGGATTTTGCGGAACTGGCAAACTGGCCTAGCACTTTCGTGCAAAGTTGACCACCAGCGGATCCACCAACCGCTCGAAGTCGCTATAACGCATGTGGATCAAGTCGCGATGTGTGCCTGCGTTGAACGCGATCGTTTCCTGAGCAGCCAGCCGCGCATCGACGTAAACCGGAACCGAATATAGGTTCCCGAACGGCGACATCGCTCCGACCTCGATGTCCGGAAACAAATTGGCGAGTTCCTCCTCGCTGGCCAGGCGTAGCGTGTTCGCCCCCAGCGCCTCGCGCAGTTCGTGTAAATCGACATGGGTGTTGGCGGGCAGAACCGCCATCCCGAAAAACCCGTCGGCGACGAAAATCACTGCTTTGGCCATCGCCCGGGTAGGCACATGGTCCTCGTGCGCGGCCTCCCGGGCCGTGAATGCAGTCCGGTGGACCGTATGCATGTACGAGGTATGATGTTGCGCCAGAAACTCCTGCAATCTTGGGACGATCATAGATACCTCCGACCAAATTATGCGCCTATTACGGCCGGAGGAAAACCCTATTTGTAAAACCTCCCGCTACTCGACGTCTTCGGGCCGGATGGTCTTCTTGTCTCCAGTCGACGCAAATCGCAGAAATGCGATCACATCCGCCAGTTGTGGCGCAGTCAGACGCGTCGACTCGGGCGGGTGTTTCCAGGTCGTGTTCGGCTGGTACTCCACATCGGCCTTGGGCACTTTCTTCAGCTCCGGCGGGTTGTTCGAGAGATCGAATAGCTGCACTTCCGCTCCCTCTTCAGCACCCTTCATTGCCGGGAACGTGGCACCCGTCTTTAGCTTTGCGCTCACCACATATTGTGTCGCCGTCGAGAGTACGGCCATCTTGATAGCTCTCGGATTGAGCATGGCCAGCCGGCCTAGATCTGGCCCCGCTGGGGTCCCCTTCTTCTCGATCGCGTGGCAGTTCCCGCAGCGCGTCCCCGCGGCTTCCGACTCGAAGAAAACCTTGCGTCCGCGCGCGACTTGGGCCGGTTCCTGCCCAGATACCACCGGAACTAAGAGGAGAATAATCCAACGCATAATCGACTCCTTTACTAGAGGCTCGAATGAAACTAGTGCATCCGGGAGGCCAAAAGCGAATCACGATGACAGCGACGTTCCTCCAGAGGACGTTGGACGTCTTGACGGTCATCGGTCTGCTCGGATTTGTCATCATCGGGGCTGTCTTGGGAGCGGTTTGGGCGGGAGTCTGGGCTGGCTTTCAGTCCGCGCCACGGAATCGACAGCAAGGACGCCAGGAAATCTGGGTCAAGACTTGTCCGTTCACTCGGGAATCCGCGCTGCTTCTGCTCGAAGATGGCCGGGTGACAGAGTGCAGCCTTGGTGGATCAGGCTGTGAGGTACGGTGCCAGCAGAAAACCACAACGGCCCAAAGTGGAATTTTCGACACCTCCAAGTCATTGAATCTAAACCACAAAACGGATCCAGCTAATTTGGGGTGTTGAAAAATCCACGTGTTTGCGGCCAAGCCATCCTACCTAACCTGTTGAAAACACAACACCGCACTGTTTGGTTCCTCATCTGCACCTATCCGTTACGGCAGGCAACAAACCAGCCGGCCAGAAAGTAAAGGTGCAAAATGACCGTTCTATTCGTACTCACAACATTCGCGGTGTTCATCGCGTTGGACTGGATTCTGAGCCGCGGACAAGTTCCGGTGGTGAAGGCGGTGGCCGCAGCGCAACCCGAAGGCGACGATTATGTGGAAGGCTTCTTAGTCCCAGACCGCGTCCGGTACCACGCGGGCCATGCCTGGCTGCTGCGGGAGCGGCGGAATTTGATTCGGGTGGGGATCGACGATTTCGCCGCCCGCATCTCGGGTTCTGTAGAAAAAATCGAGCTTCCCAAGCCGGGCACGTGGATTCGCCAAGGCCAGAAGGCTTGGACGATGACCCGGCAGGGTGAAACAGCCGCAATGGTCTCTCCGACCGAAGGCGAAGTGGTGGAAATCAACCCAGATGTGTTGAAAGACCCATCTGTCGTGCGGAAAGACCCATACGGACAGGGCTGGCTGATGACGCTGCATGTGCCCGACGAAGAAGGCACGACGCGGAACCTGGTTCCGAAGAATCTGGTGGCGGACTGGATGCGCGACGCCGTCAATCGCCTCTATAGCTATCAGCCTGAACTGGCTGGCGCAGTGGCAGCCGACGCCGGCGAACCGGTCGAAGACATCGCCGCGGCGCTTCCCCATGTGAAGTGGTCCGAGTTGACCAGTGAGTTCTTCCTGACCCGTTCGTGATGTGGCAACCGGATTGCCACGTCTGAAATTGAATAGGAGCGGTGGAATGTCCTACGCGATTCTGTTCGACAGCACGAAATGTATCGGCTGCCGTAGCTGCGAATCGGCCTGCGCGGAGAAATGGGGGAATCCCTACAACGAGCAGATCGGCGCGCAAGAGAAATTGTCCGCCCGGAAGTTGACGACGATTCAAACCAAGGGCGAAAAATTCATGCGCAAATTGTGCATGCATTGTCTGGAGCCGGCTTGCGCTTCGGCCTGTCCTGTCTCGGCGCTCTATAAGACCGCGGAGGGACCAGTGGAATACGATGCCGACAAGTGCATCGGGTGCCGCTACTGTATGACCGCTTGTGCGTTCGTGGTCCCCTCCTATGAGTGGGACAAGCGGTTGCCGAAGGTCAAGAAGTGCAACATGTGCAGGGAACGTCAACTGGCTGGCAAGCCCACGGCATGCACCGAGGCTTGTCCTACCGAGGCGACAATCACCGGTGACCGGGACAAGATGATTGCGGAAGCAAGGAAGCGCGTAGCGGAGAATCCCGGGCAGTATTACCCGAAGGTCTTTGGGGTGGAAGAGGTCGGCGGCACGTCGGTGATCATGCTGGCTGCCGTCCCGTTCGAACAACTGGGCCTGCCGGCGAACCTGCCCAAAGAGGCGCTGCCGGCCTTTACCTGGCGCGCCCTGTCGCTGGTGCCGAGCATCGCGACTGTCGGGTCAGTACTGTTGGGAGGCGTGTACTGGATCACACACCGCCGTGAGGAAGTGATGCGGGCTGAAGGGAGGAAGCGATGAGTACGACTACGGTCCCCTTGCACCGGCCCGCTACGACTCCCGCCCGCGTTGGAGGTGTGAGCGTCTGGAAGGTTGTCTTCGGCCTGTTCATGGCGCTCGGCTTGTACGTCACCTACCTGCGAATCTTCGAGGGGTTGGGCGGAACCACCAATCTCAACGATCAGTTTCCCTGGGGCCTTTGGATTGGCTTCGACGTGCTTTGCGGGGTGGGCTTAGCCGCCGGCGGGTTCACCCTGGTGGCCACAGTCCACATCTTTAACCTCGAAAAGTATAAGCCAATCTTGCGCCCCGCGGTACTGACGGCCTTTCTAGGCTACCTGCTGGTGATCCTGGGCCTGATGTTCGACTTGGGCCGGCCCGACCGGATCTGGCATCCGCTCATCATGTGGAACCCGCGGTCGGTGATGTTCGAAGTAGGCTGGTGCGTCATGCTCTACAGCACGGTGCTGGCGTTGGAGTTTTCGCCGGCGGTGTTCGAGAAGTTTGGCTGGCAGATCGGGTTGAAGTGGTTTCGCATCATCTCGGTCCCGTTGATGATTGCCGGCGTGATTCTGTCGACGCTGCACCAGTCCTCGCTCGGCAGCCTGTATCTCATCGTTCCGCAAAAACTGTACCCGCTGTGGTACTCGGGGTTCCTGCCGCTCTTCTTCTTCATCTCGGCGATTGCGGTGGGCCTGGCGATGACGATCTTTGAGTCGTGGCATTCGAGCAAGGCGTTCGGACGCGCTTTAGAAGCGCCTCTTCTGCAAGGCCTGGCTCGGGCGTTGGTCGTCGTGCAGTCTACCTATCTGGTGATGCGCCTGATGGACCTCACGAATCGCCATGCCTGGGGATTGCTCAAGGAGCAGCGGACGGAAACCTATCTGTTCCTGTTTGAACTGGCGCTGATGGTGCTTCCGGTAATGCTGTTGCTCCGCAGCCGCATCCGAAGCAATCCCAAGGCGCTCTACTGGTGCGCTTTGATGGTGATCTTCGGGTTCATCACCAACCGCCTGAACATCAGCGTGACGGGAATGGAAGCGGCTTCGGGCGTCAGCTACTTCCCGAAGTGGACTGAGATCAGCGTGACGCTGTTCATCATCGCGCTGGGGTTCGGCATCTTCTACCTGGCGGCCAAGCACCTGCCGGTGTTTGAAGAAGAACACGAGGAGTAAGGCCGGATAGCGTCATTTCAATGCGACTGGCGGTCAAACTTGCACTATCTCTGGTTTGCGCGGGCGCGCTGGTGTTCGCCGGCCTAGGCTGGTGGCTCCAGCGCGTTCATCGCGCCAACAGCGAACAGTTGCTGATCGCAAGCGCCGAGCGCGTCACCGACATGATTCGCAGCAGCACGCGGCACCAGATGCTGCGGAACGACCGCGAAGCGCTCTACCAGGTGATTCGCGACTTTGGCGCGGAACCCGGCATACGGCGTGTCCGCATCATCAGCAAGCTGGGCGAAATCCGCTTTTCGACCGACCCTTCCGAGGTCGGCAAGACCGTCGACAAGAATGCCGAAGCCTGCTTTGGCTGCCATGCCCGGGCGGCGCCACTCGAGAAACTCGACCGGCCGGACCGTGCCCGCATCTTCCGTGAGGAAGAGGGCCGCCGAGTGTTGGCAATGATCCTGCCGATCAACAACGAGCCCGACTGCTCGAACGCCGCCTGCCACGCGCATCCCGCTGAAAAGAAGGTTCTCGGTGTGATCGACGCCCACCTCACACTCCAACAGGTGGACGACCGGCTCGCCAGCCAGCAGAAATCCCTGCTCCACTTCACCATCCTTTCGCTATTCGGAATCTCGCTCGTCAGCATTCTTTTCATCTGGGCCGTGGTGTACCGCCCGATTCGCGAACTGATTGCGGGGACGCGGCGGGTAGCCGCGGGCGACCTCGGCTACAAAATCCCCATCGAGTCGAAAGACGAACTGGGCGAACTCGCCGGCGAGTTCAACAAGATGACCGGCGATCTCCGCAAGGCCCGGCACGAGGTCGAGGCCTGGACCGAGACGTTGGAAGATCGCGTGGAGCGCAAGACGCGGGAACTCGAACAGGCCCATCACTCCTTGCTGCATAGCGAGAAGCTGGCGTCGGTAGGTAAGCTGGCGGCTACCGTCGCTCACGAAGTCAACAACCCCCTGTTCGGCATCCTCACCTCCGCCCGCATCGCGGAGCGCCAACTGGCGAATGTCGAGATCGCGCCTGAGGCCAAGAAGAAGATTGGTGAGAAACTCGCCGTCATCGAGCGCGAAAGCCAGCGCTGCGGTGATATCGTGAAGAACCTGCTGACGTTTTCGCGGCAGGCGCCGAAAAAGATGGAGCCGGTCGACTTGCGCGTCGTGGTGGACCGATCGTTGACACTCATCCGTCACCAATTGGAGCTGAAGAATATCGAACTCGAAGTCAAGTTGGCGGAAACGCCCCCGTTGCTCGGCGACATCGCGCAATTGCAGCAGGTGATCCTGGTGATTCTCGTGAACGCCACCGATGCGATGCCGCAGGGGGGGCGCCTGGTGTTGACCACCGAAGCTGACGACACCTGGGCCCGAATCCACATCCAGGACAACGGCGCCGGTATCCCGGCCGACGTGCTGCCGAAGATCTTTGAGCCATTCTTCTCGACCAAGGAGGACCAGCACCGCACCGGGCTTGGCCTTGCGATCGCCCATAGCATCGTCGAGCAGCACCAGGGCAAGATCGCGGTGTCGTCCACCGAGCGGCAAGGCACGGAGTTCATTATCAGTCTCCCGCTGGCGAGGGAGGCTGTCCAGGTATGAACGGACCGCGTGGCACCATTCTCATCGTCGACGATGAACAGGTTGTCCGCGAATCCCTCGAACAGTGGTTTCAGGACGAAGGCTACTTTGTCATGGCTGCCGGCAGCGGGCGCGAGGGCCTCGAGATGCTGGCTGGACGCCGCTTTGACGTCGCTCTCATCGACATCAAGATGCCGGGGATGGACGGCATGGAGTTGCAGGGCCGGTTGCACGAGGCAGACCCGGACCTGCTGGTGGTGATCATGACCGGTTACGCCTCGGTGGAAACGGCGGTGCAGGCGCTCAAGAGCGGCGCCTACGACTACGTCACCAAACCCGTCGACCCGGACGAACTCTCGCACCTGATCGGCAAAGCGATCGAACATCAGCGCAGCCGCCGCGAGGTCGCCCGCCTTAGGGAGAATCTCGAAGCCGCGCAGCCCACAACCGAGCTCATCGGCAAGAGCCCCGCCATGCGGCGCGTGAACGAGTTTATCCAGATGGTGGCGGCAACCGACTCCACCGTGCTGATCACGGGCGAAAGCGGCACCGGAAAAGAGGTGGTGGCTCGTGCCATTCATCAGGCCAGCCCGCGGCGCAACATGCCCATG
This sequence comes from Bryobacterales bacterium, assembly GCA_016789925.1. Taxonomy (GTDB): domain Bacteria; phylum Acidobacteriota; class Terriglobia; order Bryobacterales; family Bryobacteraceae; genus JADLDI01. The sequence continues at coordinate 8,404 of JAEUQD010000764.1, forward strand.
GTCGTAATCCATTGCGGCGCGCTTACCGAGACACTGCTCGAAAGCGAACTGTTTGGTCATGAACGCGGCGCATTCACTGGCGCGCAATATCGCAAGAAAGGTAAGTTCGAAGCCGCCGACGGGGGCACGGTTTTTCTCGATGAAATCGCCGACATCAGCCTGCGTACGCAAACTGACCTGTTGCGTGTCCTCCAGGAAAAGGAAGTCGTGCGCGTCGGCGGAACCCAGGCGCTGAAAATCGACTTCCGGTGCATTGCCGCCACCAATAAGCGTCTCGAAGATCTGGTGAAGGCTGGAACGTTCCGCCCCGACCTCTACTACCGGCTCCATGTCCTGTGCGTGGAGCTGCCGCCCCTGCGCGACCGCCGCGAAGACATTCCGCTCCTGGTGGACTTCTTCCTGCACAGGCTCTGTGCGAACACCAACCGCGCGATGGTTCCCCAGGTGACGCCGCAAGCCATGGAACTGCTCACTGCTTACGACTGGCCGGGGAACGTGCGCGAGTTGGAAAACGCCGTCGAACGGGGGCTGGTCGTGACCCGCGAACCGCGCCTGGACGTCCCCAGTTTCTCCTTTCTGGAACGCACCGACGGTGCGGGCGGTCTGACGCTTGAGGAGATGGAGCGCGCCCACATCGAGCGTGTCTGGCGGCTCTGCGCCGGCAACCATTCCAAGGCCGCCCGCGTGCTCGACATCGACAGGACTACTCTCTACAACAAACTCAGGAAATACGGACTGAAGGAGTGATTCAACTGCTGCCGATCGGCGAGGACGTCCGTTTGGAGACGCTCGACGAACTGTCGGCGGGACTGGCACGGGAGTATCGCGATTCATGCCATGTGCGGGACGACCGTCTGGATGTCTCCTTTGCCTTCGATTCCGTACGGAAGCAGTACCACGCGACGTCGATTCTCCGTTACCTGGCCGGAATCTCCGGCGAAGCGCGGATTCTGGGTGTAACCACGGTCGACCTCTGCGTCCCCATCTTCACTTTCGTTTTCGGCGAGGCGCAAGTGGCTGGGCGCGCCGCGGTCGTGTCGATGCACCGCTTGCGCGAAGAGTTCTACGGGCTACGCGCCAACCCCACGCTGCTGAGCGAGCGGTTACTCAAGGAAGCCGTCCATGAGTTGGGCCACACTTTCGGGCTACGTCACTGCCAGGACTGGCAATGCGCCATGGCCTCCAGCCACACCATCGACCGGCTCGATCTGAAAGGGACGCGATTGTGCCGGACGTGCCGGGGCGCCGCCGGCGTCAATGGCCGTTGATCAGCGAGCGAAGCTCGTCCAAGGTAATCTGCAACTCTATCCGAAGCGCCTCAGGCGCTTTCGTAAGCGACTTGGCGAGTTCGGAGTAGTACCAGAGCGTACCCTCGCGACCCGCCCGAAACCGCGGCCACAGCGCCTCGCCGTTGACTCGGTAGTCCCTGACAATCGATCGCAGGTTATGTAATTTGTCCGAAGCTGACACGAGATGGATCGAAGCGCTTGCTCCCGGCAGGTGAGCCACATACCGGAGCTTCCGTTCTTTCCACGGCGGTTTCGGTTCGCCTTCGGCATCGGTGCAACCAAGAACGATCTCCAACACTCGCTCTCCAAAACGATCCCGAATCGGTTCACGGTGCCCAGGACCATGGTCTTCGATCACGTCGTGCAGCAGCGCCGCAATGGCTTCATCCTCGTCCGCGCCATGCTC
>JAEUQD010000768.1 GCA_016789925.1 Bryobacterales bacterium
AACATTCCGGCCTCGAAGGCGCGCCGGACGGCGGACGTGAGCGGCCTCTACGTAACGCCCGGTCTTATCGATCTTCACGTCCACGTCTTTGCCGGCGATGGCCGGGAGTACATGGGACCGTCTTCTGTTTCCGCCGACGACCACACGTTCCGCGCCGGGGTCACGACGGTGGTGGACGCGGGCTCTTCGGGCTGGAAGAGTTTCCCGTATTTCAAGTTCCGGAACATCGACCGTTCGCGGACGCGCGTGCTGGCGCTGCTGAACATTGTCGGCACGGGCATGGGCGGTGGATCGGACGTCGAGCAGAATATCGACGATATGAACCCGGAGGCGACGGCCGCGCGGGTGAAGGAATACCGGCAGCACATCGTGGGCATCAAGACGGCCCACTATGCGCACCCGGACTGGACCGCGGTGGACCGGGCGCTGGAAGCGGCGAAGGCGGCCGATGTGCCGTTGATGGTGGACTTCGGGCGGTTCACGAACGAGCGGCCGTTTGAGATGCTGGTGACCGAGAAACTGCGGCCCGGCGATATGTACACGCACATGTACCTGGCCGCGGTGCCGATGTTGGATGCCAACGGCAAGGTGCGGGACTACCTGTGGCAGGCGCGGAAACGCGGCGTGTTGTTCGACGTAGGCCATGGCGGCGGCAGCTTTGTGTTCCGCCACGGCGTGCCGGGGATGAAGCAGGGCTGGGTTCCGGACTCGATTTCGACGGACCTGCATATCGGGTCGATGAACGCGGGCATGAAAGACATGCTGAACGTGATGTCGAAGTTCCTGAACATGGGGATGACGATGGACGACGTGATTGCGAAGTCGACGTGGGCTCCGGCGCGGCAGATCAAGCGCGAGGAGTTGGGGCATCTGTCGGTGGGCGCGGGCGCGGACATCGCGGTGGTTCGTTTGGAAAAGGGCGACTTCGGGTTCATCGACGTGCAGGGCGGCAAGATGAAGGGTACGCTGCGGCTGCGCGCGGAGTTGACGCTGCGCGACGGGCAAGTGGTGTGGGATCTGAACGGGCTGGCGGCTCCGGACTGGGACAAGATGCCGGCCGGTTACCGGCGCGGCGGCGGCGGGGCGCGGGACCGGACGCGGCGGGTGCCGCGGTAGGTATGGGAGGATTCCGGGGAGGATCTCTCCCCGGAGCCTACTTCTCGCCAAAGGCCCAGAGGTGATGGAGGGAACGCACGTAGAGGGTGGACTCTACCGGCGCGGGTGTGCCGTAGATGGGTTCCCCCAAGTCGTTACTGCCGAGGATCTCTAACGATCCCCCGGCGCCGAGGACGGTGACGATGCCATCCGCCGAGGCAGTGACAATGCGGCCGCCGGCGGCCACAGGCGAGGCAAAGTAAGCGCCGGGAGCGTTCACGCGTCCGCGAAAGACGATCTTGCCGGTCTCCGCGTCGAGGCACGAGAGAATGCCACCGTTGGAGATCGTGTAAGCCCGGCCGCGGTAGGCCAGCGGGGCCGGGACTTCGGGAATGTTCCTCGGTTCCTTCCACACAACAGCACCCAGCGTGACGTCCCCTTCTCCCTCGGGGCGCAGCGCAAACACACCGGGCTGCTGGAAGGGCATCGACTTCAGCCTGGCGAACGCGCCCGCGTATTCGGCCTCGTCGACGTTGCCGTCTTTGTTGGCGTCCACCATGCCGAAGAACATCTTGATTGTGTAGTGGGCGCCGGGCACTGAATCCGGAGTGCCTGGCCTCTTGCGTAGAAACAGATCGTTGGCCGGGGCTTCTTCGCGGGTCAGCTTGCCGTCCTTATTGGTGTCGTATTTGGCAAGCGCTTCCGCAAACGGCGACGGCTCGACGGCTCCGGCGGGATCGGACACCGAGTTGTAAGCGGCAACCAGCACGGTGTTGCCCGCCGGCGCGAGGGATGCAGTCCCACCGCCGGGCGTCCCAATCCACCACACACGGCGGCCGTCCTCGATGCTGTGCGCGGAAACTTCGCCAGTCCGGTGGAGCAGAATCCGGCCTTTCCATATCAATGGCGTGGCGTGCGAGGTGTTGGGACCGGGCGAATTCCTCTTCTCGAGATCGACCTTCCAGGCCAGCTTGCCATCACTCCGGCGCACGGCCATCATGTAGGGTTGAGGCGGGTAGTCGCGGGTGATGATGACGAAGTCGCCGGCGAGCACCGGTGAGATCCCGCTGCCGAAGGGCGACTTGGCGACCTCCATCGGGAACTCCCAGAGTGGCTTTCCGTTCATGTCGAGGGCGAACAAGCCGAGAGAGCCGAAGTAGGCATAGATGCGTTCGCCATCGGTGATGGGTGTCGACGTGGCCGCGCTGCTCAAGGCATGCACCTTTTCCATTTCGGCGGCGACCCGGCTGTGACGCCAGAGGACCGCTCCGTCGCGGCGGCTGACGGCGATCACCTCCAGTTTTCTGCTAGTGGTGTCGGAGGCGGTGACGAAAACGGCGTCGCGCCACACCGCGGGCGAGCCGTGTCCGGCCGGAAGACTCACCTTCCATCGAAGGGCTCTGTTGGGACCAAACACCGATGGGAAGTTCGCCGCGTCGTCGCCGACTCCGCCGCCTTCCGGTCCGCGGAATTGCGGCCACGCGGCCTGGTTGGGACCGGCGGCGGCGAGCGGCAAAGAAATCAGAAAAACCCAGAGCAGCAGACGCATGGTTCGAGTTCCTTTCAACCGGCCAAAACGTCGTGGTTGCGGTTGGAGCGAGTATATCGGAAAAACGATTGTGCGGCGCGCGCCTGTTTAGGGAAGCGAATGCGGGTCGACGTCGTGGGCGATGCAGGCCACACAGTCGCCCTGTCCGACCATGGAGGGTCCACGGGTCGCGACGAGGAGACCGCTGGTCTCCGCTTCGACACGGATCGGCTCGCGGCTGGGCTGCTCGAGAAAATGGATCTGGCCGAGCAGGTCGCCTTTGTTGACCGGTTCACCGAGGTCCACGCAGTTTTCGTAGAGGCCGGATTCGGGGGCCATTCGATAATCGGAGCGGTCCAGCGACTGTACCCACCGGGCCGGTTGCAGGCCCAACTCAGCGCGCGACTTCTCCCTGCCGCGCAGCACGCCGCAGTGGATGAGCACGTTTCGCAAACCGAGCTGGCAGAGGCGGTGAATGCTTGCCGGGACGTATTCCGCGCCGCCCATCTCGGTGGTGATTACGATCTTGCCTTGCCGCTCGGCTTCGGACGGCAGGAGCCCGGCGCCGGCCACATCGGTATAGAGGAAAGTGACTTCGGTCAGGAACGCCTCGGTCGCCGCCAGCATGCGGCGGCGCTGTTGCAGGTCCGGCACGAGGTGCATATGGGCGCAGGGCAGAAAGCCCATGCTGCGCCCGCCGGTATGGAGGTCGATGACATACTCGGCCATGGGGAAGAGCACTGTGCTGAGATAATGCGCGAGCATCTCGCTGACCGTGCCGTTCGGATTTCCGGGGAAGCACCGGTTGAAGTTGCGCCCGTCGAGAGGCGACAGACGCGTGGAGGCTTTGGCGGCGGGAGGATTCAGACAGGGGATGAGCAGCAGCGTGCCGCTCACATCCTCCGGCGTCAATTCGCGCCACAACCGTTGAATGGCGACCTGGCCCGGGTATTCGTCGCCATGATTGCCGGCCATCAGGAGGACGACAGGTCCTTCGCCATTGCGGATCATCGCCAGGGGAACCCGGAGGTTGGCCCAGCCGCCGAGGTTGTGCGAATAGGGAATCGCCAGGTGGCCGCACTGCTTCCCGTAAGGCTGATTGAAGTCGATGTCGGTATTGACTTGGGTTTCGCTCATTCGTTTGTTGTATCTCGCGGGAGGTTGGGATGTCGCGGATCACGTTGCCGTGGGAATAAAATGCCCGGGGTCGGGGCTATGCCAGACTGAAGTGTTGGCGGACCGATGTCCCCGCAGCGACCTGTCGTAAACCAGCAGTTCGAATCCAACGTCCCGGGCCTGTTCATTGTGGGCGACCTTGCCGGCGCGCCCGTGGTCAAGATCGCGATGGAACAGGGGCACCGGGTGGCTGCGCGCATTGCCTCCTTGCCGGATGCGCGATCTTCCCTGGCTGACAGTTTTGACCTGTTGGTGATCGGCGCGGGCGCCGCTGGATTGAACGCAGCGCTGACGGCGCAGGAGCGGGGCTTGCGGGTGCTGGTGGTGGAGCAGGGAAAGCTGGCCAATACGATCGAGGATTTTCCGGAAGGTAAGTGGATCTATGCGGAACCTGACTCGCGGGCGGTGGAAGGGAAGCTGTGGCTGGAGGGCGCGGCGAAGGAAGAATTGCTGGAGCGGTGGAGTGAGGCGGTCAGTGACAGCAATCTGAACCTGCGCACCGGCGAGGCGGTGATCGGCGTGAAGCGGCGTACGGACGCACACTTCGACGTCACGACCTCGGGTGGGTTGTATCGTGCACGGCGCGTGATTCTGGCCACGGGGCAGCGCGGCAATCCGCGCCGGCTGGTTGTGCCGGGCGAGGACCGGTCCAACGTTTACCACCGGCTGTACAGTCCAAAGCTTTACCAGGAGCAGAACATACTTGTGGTGGGCGGCGGGAATAGCGCGGTCGAGGCGGCGCTCGCTCTGTGCGCGCAGAACTACGTGACGCTGTCCTATCGCGGCAAGGAGTTCACGCGGCTTTTCAAGGAGAACCGGCGGCGGCTGGAAGAGGCGGAGAGGGCAGGCCGACTGCGCGTGTTGCGCGAGTCTGTGGTGGAGTCGCTGGCGGGGCCGGCGGCGATCCGGCAGGGGGCTCAGCGGTTAGAGTTGGCGTTCGACCACGCCTTCGTGCTGATTGGCGCGGAGTTGCCAACGCGATTTCTGAAGTCGCTGGGCATCCGGCTGGAGAACGAATGGACGGGGAGTCCGGTGCTGGCGGTGGCGTTGACCGTGGCCACGTTGACGAGCCTGGCGAAGCTCCAGTGGCTGGCTGTGGTGGCGTGTCTGGCGGCATTGGCGCTGGCGGGATGGCGGCGGAACCGGTATGCGTTGCTGGGGTTGACGTTTCTCGTCTCGTACACGATCTACGGGGCGAAGCTCGGGACGGGGGCGGAGTTCTGGCCGTACCGCGGTTGGGGCTACGAGTTCTTCTCTTTCTTCGACCGGCCTATGGCGTTCTGGTACACGGTCAGCTACACGGCGGTGATGACCGTGTTCGGGATTCAGGCAGCGAAGCGCTGGGGGTGGGACCGGAAAGACCGGTTCCAGGCCTGGAGGTATGCATCACTGATCGGGTTTCAGTGGGTGTTCTTCTTCCTGATTCCTGAGGTGCTGTTTCAGTGGGCGGTGAAGTATGAGTGGGTAGGACGGGAACTGGCGGCGGACCCAAACTTCGCGAACAACGCCTGGCGGTCGTATGGGATTGTGTACGCGTGGCCGCTGTTCTTCTATACGTTCTTCGGCGCGCCGCACCAGATCTGGATTGTGTGGGGTTTGCTGCTGAGTTTCGTGATCCTACCGGTGCTGGTGCTGTTTCATGGCAAGCGGTACTGCTCGTGGATTTGCGGCTGCGGCGGATTGGCGGAGACCCTGGGGGACCGGTGGCGGCATCTCGCACCCAAGGGGCATACGGCCATCCAGTGGGAGAAGATGAATGCGGTAGTGCTGGGCGCGGCGGTGGTGGTGACGCTGTTGATGGTGGGCCAGGATGTGGTGCGCGCCTTTCGGACGCCGGCAGGCGTGTCCATTCAGTGGTACCGGCTGGTAGTGGACGTCTGGCTGGTCGGGATTATCCCGGTAGCGCTGTATCCCTTTTTCGGCGGCAAGATCTGGTGCCGCTACTGGTGTCCGCTGGCGAAGATGATGGAGATCTTCAGCGCGTGGTTCACGCGATTCAAGGCGAGCCGCTTTGCGATTCAGGCGAATGACAAGTGCATCGCTTGCGGAGAATGCACTCGCTATTGCCAGGTGGGCATCGATGTCATGCAGTTCGCGATGAAGCAGGAGACGTTGACGAATTTGAACAGCTCGTGCATCGGCTGCGGCATCTGTATCACGGTGTGCCCGATGGACGTGCTCACGTTCGGGCGACCGCAGCCGTCCGAAGCGCTGATCCAGATTCAGACGTGACGGATTGTTACTGGCCAAGCACCTTGAGGCCGGCGGTGGCGATCTGGGCGTCTTCAAACGACTGAACGCCGCTCACGCCGATGGCGCCGATGATCCTGCCATCGGCCTGAATGGGCAGACCGCCTTCGATGGGCATTGCGCCGGGGAGCCGGAGGATGGCTTGGCGTCCGCCCTTGAGCGCGTCTTCCATGGCCTTGGTGGGGCGCTTGAACTTGATGGCGCTCTGGGCTTTGGCGATGGCCACGTCGATGGAGCCGATTTGGGTTTCGTCCATACGCTGGAGATAGATGAGGTTCGCGCCGTCGTCGACAATCGCGATGACCACGTTCCATTTGTTGGCGCGGGCTTCCTTTTCGGCCGCGGCAGCGATCTCCTTGGCCACGGCGAGGTTGAGAGCCTTCTTGGTGGTCAGCTCGGCGGCCATGCCGATGCCAAGGGTCAAGAGGAGCAGTAATCCGGTTTGCATCATAGTGTGCAGGAAAGGTTATCACACACGGGGTGTGATATCGTTATCTCCAACAGAGAGGACCCGCCCCAATGAATCGCTGGCTGAGTGTCTGCTTGCTTGCGGCCGTGCCCGCGGCTGCCGCGCCGACGTTTTCCAAGGACGTCGCTCCCATCTTTTTCAAGCACTGCGCCGGTTGCCATAAGCCCAACGACATCGCGCCGATGTCGCTGCTCGACTACAAGTCGGCGCGGCCATGGGCGAAGGCGATTCGGGCGTCGGTGCTGACGCGGAAGATGCCGCCGTGGTTTGCCGATCCAAAGCATGGGCATTTTTCGAACGACGCCCGGCTGTCGGAGGCGGAACTGGCGACAGTGCGCGCCTGGGTGGATGCCGGCGCGCCCGAAGGCGAAGCGAAGGACTTGCCGCCCGCGCCACAGTTCACCGAAGGCTGGCAGTTGGGCAAGCCGGACATCGTGATCGATATGGGCGAGACGTACACGGTGACGCCGAACGAAGACGCGTATGAGCATTTCGTGGTGCCGACCAACTTCACCCAAGGGCGCTGGATTCGCGCCGCCGAAATCAAGCCCGGCAACCGGAAAGTTGTGCATCACGTGCACGTGCTGATGGTGTCGGAGGATCTGTCGAAGATGGAAGTGGCGTCGACGAAGAACATCCCGGCGCTGTCGCAGTATCTGATCAGGGAGGGTAAGCTGTCGCGAATCAGGCAGGACGCGCCGGTGGTGAACGACGCCTGCGCCGACAATCTTCCGAACCTGCCCTTTCTGACCGGTTCTCAGGAAGGTGGGCTGGCCGCATTTCTGCCCGGGCGGCCGCCCGATGTCTTTCCGCCGGGCACGGCAAAGTGGATTCCCCCCGGGGCGAAGCTCGAGTTTGTGATTCACTACGCGCGGGTTTCGGAGAAGGACGAGAAAGACCGCACATCCGTCGGGCTGTATCTGGCTCCCGCGCCACCGGAGAGGGTGTTGCGGCGCCTGGATCTGCGCAATTTCTTCTTTCAGATTCCGGCAGGGGCGGCAAAGCACGAAGTTCGCCGCTGCTACGAATTCGAAAAAGACAAGCTGCTGCTATCGTTCACGCCGCATTTTCACTACCGCGGCAAAGACGTGACCTACGAGGTCAGCTATCCGGACGGGAAGCGCGAGATTCTGCTTTCGATACCGCGCTACGACTTTAACTGGCAGTTGGTGTACCGCCTGAAGTCGCCGAAGTTCGTTCCGAAAGGCAGCCGGCTGATGGTGACGGTCCACTACGACAACAGCCCGAACAACAAGGCGAATCCCGATCCGAAGCAGACGCTGCGGTGGGGCGACCGCTCGGAAGAAGAGATGATGACGAGTTGGATTGAGTACCTGGACGCGAAGCCCGATGGTCCGGCGGCACAGACGAGCGAAGCGGCGCGGATCAGGACACCGGAAGAGACACGAAGAAGGTAGAACCCTCGCCAGGCTGGGACTCGACCCAGATGCGACCTCCATGACGCTCGGCGACGCGCTTACAGAGCGCGAGGCCGATGCCGGTGCCGGGGTACTGGTTATAGGTGTGAAGGCGTTTGAACAAGCCGAAGATCTGATGGAGGTCTTCCCCGTCAATTCCGATACCGTTATCGGCGACGCTGACGATCCACTCGCGGCCGCGCTGCTCAGCGCTGACGTGAATTCGCGCCCGACGCTCTTTGTGGCGGTATTTGACCGCATTGGAGATCAGGTTGAGGAGGAGTTGGACGAGCGAAGTACGCTCGCCCAACACGACGGGCAGATTGCCCTCTTCGAGCACGGCTCCGCTTTCGATGAGCGCCGTCTCGAGGTGCACTTTTACTTCGGCGAAGACATCGCTCAGGCTGACGGGTGAACGCTGCCATTCGCCGCTTTCGCTGACTTGCCAGTACTGGCGTAGCGACCGGAGCAAGGCGTCGATGCGGCGGGCTCCCTGGACGGTGTAGTCGAGAAACTGACGTCCTTCTTCGTCGAGTTGGTCGCGGTAGCGACTGGCCATCAACTGGGAGTAGCTGACGATCATACGGAGCGGCTCCTGAAGGTCGTGGCTGGCGGCGTAGGCGTACTGGCGCAGGTCTTCGTTGGACCGTTCGAGCGCCCTGTTGGCCGCCTGCATCACTTCGTTCGCTCGCTTCTGGTCGTGAATGTCGGAGTTGGTTCCAAACCACCTGGTGACTTCGCCAAAGCTATTGCGGAGGGGAAGGGCGCGGCCCAGAAACCAGCGCCAGCTACCGCCTTTCACTTTCAATCGGGCCTCAATCTCATAGTCGCGGCCCGAGACCACGCTTTCGGCCCATTGGGTTTTGCAGGAATCGAGGTCGTCGGGGTGTACGAGCGGCTCCCAGCCATGGGCGTGCAACTCGTCTTCGGTTAAGCCGGTGATCTCGAGCCAGCGGCGGTTGAAGTAGTCGACGTAGCCATCAGGGTTAGCAGTCCAAACCATGTCGGGAATGCTCTCGGTGAGCGTCCGCAATTCGGCTTCACTTCGTTCCATGGCCAATTGGGTGCGCTTGCGTTCGGTGATGTCGAGGTTGGTGCCTACCATTCGCCTTGGTTTTCCGTCGTCGCCGCGGATGATGCGGCCGCGGCCCTCCATCCAACGCAACTCGCCGCTGGTGTGATAGAAGCGGTATTCCCATTCCTCCTCGTCCTTGCCGGAGGCAATCCACTGGCGGAAGAAGACGCGCAAACTGTGGGTGTCTTCCGGATGCATTTGCTTAATCCAGCCTTCGTAGCGCTGCTGGAAGTAGCCGCGTGGCACGCCGAAGATCTCCTCGAACTCTGGAGTGACGATGATCTTGTTGTTCTCAAGGTCCCAGTCAAAGACGGCCACGCGGCCCGCGCGCTGGGCCAGCGACAGACGCTCGGCGCTCACCTTGTGTGGAGTGAGATCGTACATGATCGCCATGACCTGCTTGAGCTTGGAGGTTTCGTCGACGAGCGGGACGTAGGTGACAGCGAGGGTGAGGCGGCCCAGGACTTCCGGCAACGTCCATTCAAACGACCGGCTGGTCTTGCTTTCGGCGGCTTCGATGAGGTGCGGCAAGTAATGGCGCGTGACTTCCGCGGGCCAGAGATCTTCGTCGTGTTTGCCGAGGGCCTCTTCGATCCGCTGCCCGAGGATCTGCTGGGCCCAGTGGTTGATGTATTGAAACCGGAGTTCACCGTCGTAGAGTATGAAGCCGTGCGGCACCGATTCGACGGCAGTCCGAAAGAGAGCTTCGCTTTCACGGAGCGCGCGTTCGGTATCCTTGCGCTGGGTGATGTCGACTGCCGAGGCGATCAACTTCTGGACGCGACCCGTTGCGTCCTGCAGGGGCGCAAGCATGAAGTCGACGGTGGCGAGCTTACCATCCCGCATGCGCACTTCTTCGTCATAGCGGCAGGTGGTTCCAGCCCGCGCCAGGGTGATGGCCTGCCGCAATCGTTCCTGTACAACAGGCGAATAAGACCACCAGTAGGTTTCGCAGAACGGCAGGCCCAAGACGCCGGTGGCGTCCACGCCAGCGGCTTCGAGGGGTGCCTGATTGGCTTCCTCGAGCACGCCCGCGGGGCTCAGGACGCCGACGTAGCAGTAGAGGGAATTGAGCACGTCGCGGAGCTGCTGCCCGGCCTGCCGCAGGATGTCTTCAACCGTGCGTTGTTGGGTGACATCGCGGACGATGGCCACCAGGCGGCCCGCGCTTTCGCCGACAGCGAATTCCTGCGCGCCGTCAATCTCAATCCAACGCCACTCGCCGGTGGGCCGCCGAATGCGGCATCGGGCGCGAAAAGGGCCGGGCGCTTTCCTGCTGGACTGGATGGCCTGTTGAAAGGCCTCGCGGTCTCCGGGATGAACGACGTGCGCGAGAAACTCACCCACGGGCAGCGGCCCATCTTCGCGCCTCCGGCCGAAAATTTCGAACATCCGATCGTTCTCCCAGGTGACCTCCCCGGTTTCGATATCAAAGACATAGATACCCAATCCCGCGGCATTGACGGCCTCGCGAAAGAGTCGATCAGCTCCGAGCCCATTTCCAGACAAGACGCCCGTATTATTCCACACCTCAACGCTTTCTAGAATAGGAACGTATGATTACACCGGATGTGAAGGTCGGAAAGGGCGTCAGCATTCCGCATCCCGACCTTGTCAATCTTTACGGTTGCGCCATTGGAGACGGCAGCAAGATCGGGACTTTCGTGGAGATCCAGCGCGGCGCCTCGATTGGAGAGAACTGCAAGGTGTCGAGCCATAGCTTTATCTGCGATGGTGTGATTGTCGACGACGGTGTGTTTATCGGACACGGTGTGATGTTCATCAACGACCGATTCCCACAAGCGGTGAACGAGGATGGCTCGTTGCAAGGTGCGGCCGACTGGCAACTGACGCCCACGCGGGTTGAGCGCCGAGCTTCGATTGGGAGCAACGCCACGATCCTCTGCGGAGTGACGATCGGCGAAGGCGCGCTGGTGGGCGCGGGCGCGGTGGTGACGCACGATGTTCCGGCTTACGCGATCGTCACCGGCGTTCCGGCGCGCGTGGCGGGCGATGTTCGCGAGAGGAAGAC
>JAEUQD010000968.1 GCA_016789925.1 Bryobacterales bacterium
GTTGGCGTCGGCGAACAGGCTGCCGACCTGCTCCCATTCGACTCCGAGAAATTCATTGATTCCCTCTTCGACTAACCTCAACCCTTTCATGCAGGCAGCGCTCGACGAAGCGCGCAAAGGACTTGGCCTGGCCAGTCCGAACCCGATGGTGGGAGCCGTGCTTGTCCGCGACAACCAGATTGTCGGCCGCGGCTACCATATATATGCGAATCGCAAGCATGCCGAGATCGTCGCCCTGGAAGAGGCGGGTGGCCTCGCTCGCGGCGCGACCCTGTACATCAGCCTCGAGCCATGCTGCCACCACGGACGCACACCGCCCTGCACGGATGCCTTGATCGCCGCGGGCGTGGCGAAGGTCGTCTCAGCGATCCCCGACCCGAATCTCGAGGTCTCCGGGCAGGGATTCGAGCAGCTTCGCGCGGCTGGTATCGAAGTCGAAATGGATGCCACGGCAGCGCGCGCCGCCGAGGAGTTGAATGCCCCGTTTCTCCACTTCATGCGCACGGGGCGTCCGCTCGTCACACTTAAGGCCGCGCTGACGCTGGACGGCAAGATCGCCGCCCCGGAGGACAATCGCGGCTGGATCACGTCGGAGAAGGCGCGCCTCCACGTCCAGACCCTACGTCACTCTTCCGACGCCATCCTGACGGGAATTGGTACGGTTCTCTCCGACGATCCGTTGCTCAACGACCGGACCGCGCTTCCGCGTTCCCGCCCCTTGCTGCGCATCGTTCTTGATTCGCAACTCCGGATTCCGCCGCACGCCCGGATGGTGGAAACGTGCCGCGAGGACGTACTGGTCGTCACGACTTCCTTGGCATCGGCTGAACGCCGCCGCGCCCTGGAAGACGCCGGAGTGCGCGTTCTGGTCGCGGACCATCCCAGCGGCCGCACCGACATGCGGCAGGTGGTCGAGTCCCTGGCGCGCGAGAATTATCTTTCTCTGATGATCGAAGGGGGCAGCCGTGTCAATTGGGCCGCGCTTGAATGCGGCGTCGTCGACAAGATCTTTTTCTACTACGCCCCCAAGATTCTGGGCGGGCTTCAATCGCTTCCGGTCGCCGGCGGTACCGGCAAGCTTCGCCGCTCCGACGCGATCCTCTTTCGCGACGTTCATCTTCACCCCATTACGTCGGACGAATTCGCGGTTGAAGCTTACCTGGTGAAATAGGTATGTTCACGGGAATTATTGAAGAGTTGGGAACCGTCGAGTCCATCGAGCCCCGTGCGGCTGGTGCACGGCTTCGTGTCCGCGCGCGCACCGTTCTTTCCGACGCTACTCCGGGCGTCAGCATCGCGGTCAACGGAGTCTGCCTGACGGCTGTCGACCTCAGGCACGATTCCTTTGGCGCGGATCTCGCCCCGGAAACCCTCCGCCGGACCAATCTCGGCGAGCTCCGCCCGCAGACGATCGTCAACCTCGAACGTCCTCTGTTGCCTTCGGGCCGTCTGAGCGGCCACATCGTGCAGGGTCACGTGGACGGCGCCGGAGAGCTCGTAACGCTGTCGCCGCTCGGTAACGAGAACTGGTGGCTCGAGGTGCGTGTCCCTCCCGAACTCGATCCCTATCTCGTCTTTAAAGGCTCAATCTGCCTGGATGGTATCAGCCTGACCGTCGCCAAGCTTGAAGGGGGCGTCGTCGCGGTGACCATCATTCCTCATACTTACGAGAACACGAACCTGAAAACACGCCGCCCCGGCGACCGCATCAATATCGAGTGCGACATCATGGCCAAGTATGTCGAAAAGATGCTGTCACGCATCGAGAAACCGTCCACGCTCACTGTCGAGCGCCTGCGCGAAGAAGGCTACTAGCCTAGGCACGTAACTCCGCGACAATCTCCGCTGCCACCCGCCGTGCTTCGTCCACAGCTCCGGGCGGCAGGCTGATGGCGCCCACGCGCGAATGCCCGCCGCCGCCATACCGTTCGCAGATCGACGCCAGGTTGTGCTTCAACTCTCCCTGGACCCAGGGGTTTGATCCTACTGAAATCTTGGTCCGGAAGCTGGCAATCAAGACCGATACCGTGTATACCGATTCGGGGTGCAGATAGTAAGGAATGAATTTGTTATAGCCTTCCAGGCCATGATCCACGAGGTCGAAAAATACTACACCCCGGTCGTAATGGCTAACTTGCCTGATCAGTTCCTTCGTCTTCAAGTGCTGCTCATACAGCGGCTGGAACAATTGCTGCACCTTGGTGTCGTTGGCGATTGCTTCCAATCGCTCGCGCTGCATCAGCCGAATTATGTGGTGGACGATGTCGGAGCCTTTGGCGCCCTCAATCACCAGAACAAGTTTGGTGGCCGGCAGCGCGATGTCCACGGCTTCCTGAGCATCGCGGTATTGCGCTCCATCGACGATGTCGGCCCACTCCACCAACTCTTTCAGATCGGGCGCTTGAAAGCCGAATTTCTCCGCGGCGACCTGGGCGATGAACTTTGTACAGGACCGTATGTTCGGATCGAAAAAGTGCCAGGGCTTCTGTGCCGACCGGAACTGCTCGGCATCCTCCGGAGTCAAGAACGCGCTTTGGTGATGATCAAACCACCAGGTCAGCCGTTCGCTCGGCGCGTACTTGAAGTCGACAATCGCATTCACGTCACCGTCGAACACTGTTTCGTCCCACGTTTGGGCCGGGGTGTGCATCATGCCTGTATAAGCGAAGTCGGCCGATGGGTAAAATTTGTCGCGAACAAACCGCGAAAAAAAGGCCGCCGAAGCAGCGCCGTCAAAGCAGTGGTCGTGATATAAAACTCTTACCCGCATGAGTTGGCGTGAAAACCTCCTAGGATGCCGCACCCGCGCTCAAATTGCAAGTTGGAGTCGCGACCTGCATCGTCCCGTCAACACTGGAACGCCTGCAACAATGCCTTTGTCGCACGAGCGGCGATGCGACAATCAGGGTTTATGGCATTCAAGGGTGTGGATTACATGCATTTCGACTCGCTGTTGAGCGAGGAAGAGCAAATGGTGCGGCAGAGTGTGCGGGAGTTTGTGGAGTCCGAAATCGTCCCTGTAATCCGTGGGTGCTATCAGGACGGGCGATTTCCGGCGGAGTTGGTGAGCAAGATGGGGGAGCTAGGCTTTTATGGCGCCAACCTGCGGGGGTATGGGTGCGCGGAGATGTCGAACGTCGAATACGGACTGCTGATGCAGGAGTTGGAGCGGGGCGATTCCGGCATCCGGAGTTTCTGCTCTGTGCAAGGGGCGCTGGTGATGTATCCGATCCTGACCTACGGGTCGGAGGAACAGAAACAGCGGTGGCTGCCGGCGCTGCAGAAGGGCGAAGCCGTGGGGTGCTTCGGGCTCACCGAGCCAGGATTCGGGTCCAACCCGGGCGGGATGCAGACGACGGCGAAGAAAGTCGGCAGCGAGTGGATACTAAACGGAGAAAAGACCTGGATCACGAACGGGGGTGTGTCGCAGGTGGGGATTGTGTGGGCGCGGACAGAGGAGGGAGTGCGCGGATTCCTGGTGGAAAAGGGGACGCCAGGCTATACGGTAAGCGACATCCACGGGAAGATGTCGATGCGGGCGTCGGTCACCTCCTCGCTGTCGATGCAGGATTGCAGGGTGCCGGAAAGCGCGATGCTGCCGCTAGCCAAAGGACTGAAGGCGCCGCTGAGCTGCCTGACGCAGGCACGCTATGGGATCGGTTGGGGTGTATTGGGCGCCGCGATGGATTGTTTTGAAACCGCGCGCGAGTACACGATTCTACGAAAACAGTTTGACGACCGGCCGATCGCATCACATCAGCTGGTCCAGGAGAAACTGGCGTGGATGGTGACCGAGATCACCAAAGGACAGTTGCTGGCATTGCAGGCGGGGCGATTGAAAGATCAAGGAAAGCTGGAGCCCGCGCATGTGTCGATGCTGAAGAAAAATAACGTGGGAATGGCGCTGGAGTGCGCGCGGCTGTCGCGAGACTTGCTGGGGGCGAACGGGATCATGGACGAATATCCGATCATGCGGCACATGTGTAATCTCGAGACGGTGAAGACTTACGAGGGAACAGACCACATCCACACGCTGGTGATCGGTGAGCGCGTGACGGGAATCGCGGCGTACAAATAAAGGGTGGGAGCAACGTGCGCTCCCACCCTTTTCGACGAAGGAGTTAGTTCTTCTTTTCAGGCCGCGGGCAAGCCGTACCTGTGCAGCACTTTGCGCCTTCCTTGCAGCAGGACTTGTCCTTGTTGCAGCAGGCATGCTCCTTGCAGCAGGCAGCGCCATCCTTGCAGCATCCGGCGAAGGCGGCGGGGGCCGTGAAGGTCATGGCGGCGAGCACGAGCGCGCTCAAAGCGAACTTAATACGAGTCATTACAGTTATCTCCTGAATTCAATCTGAAAAAAGAAATTTTGTGGTTGCCGGGACGCACGAATAGCAGGTGCGCCGCGGAAAGCAGGCGCAGTTGGGGCTTTGGAATCAGATCAGGAGGATACGGTGGAGAAGGAAGAGGTCGACGGCCGGCGCGGGGGCTGTCGCCGACGCCACCGGAACCGGGCGGAACAACTCAATGGGATAAGTGAGAACAGCCG
>JAEUQD010001003.1 GCA_016789925.1 Bryobacterales bacterium
GAATCCATTGCTGCCGGATTGGGAAGAGGACTTGCGGCGCTGCCACGAGGAGTACCGCATGCCGGGCATCCGGCTGCATCCTAACTATCAGGGTTACTCGCTGGACCATCCGGCGTTCCTGCGGCTCCTGGCCATGGCCGCGGAGCGCAAGTTACTGGTCCAGATCGTGGCGTGGATGGAAGACGAGCGCATCCAGCATCCGCTGCTCCGCGTGGCGATGGTCGACCTTACGCGGCTCGCGCCGGCGGTGGCGCAGGCGCCGGGGTCGCGCGTAGTAGTCCTCAATGGGTTCATCAGCGTGCGGCTGGGCCAGCGCGCGTTGAATGGACTGGCGAAGTTCGACCAAGTCGTGTTCGATCTGGCCATGCAGGAACAGTTGATCGGGCTGAAAGTCCTGATCGACGCGGTGGGCCTGGACAGAGTAGTCTTCGGTTCTTACTCGCCCATGTTCTACTTTGAAGCCGCCGCGCTGAAGCTGCGCGAATCCGACCTGACGGCGGCGCAAGCGGAGGCGGTACTGTCCGGCAACGCCCGGAGGCTGCTGCCGGCGGGTTAGTTTGGCACTTGACTCCTCTCGCTTGCAAGGCGATAGTGGAGTTTAAGTGTCAAAAGTAGTATTTTCCCTCATCACCCTTTCCCTGGCAGGCCTTGGCTTCTGGATGAGCCGCGTCCCGGACCCTTCCGCTAGTAAAGCGTCGCAGCGGCCCAAGCTGCCGGTGTACTTCATTGAGAACCAGGGGCAGGTGGACGATCGCGTTTCGTTCTATGTCCAAGGGCGTCATACAGCCGCGTATTTTACGTCTACGTCGGTCTATTACTCGTTGCGTGAGCCAACTCCGATGCGCGAGGCGAGCACGGCCCCTGCGCGGCAGGCGGTGGTGCAACTGGAGTTTCTCGATGCCAACCCCGACCCCGTGGTGCAGGCGGTTGAAAGGACCGAGGCCATCGTGAGTTATTTCCGGGGTCCCAAAGAGGAGTGGAAGACCGGGCTGGCCACTTATTCCGGCGTGGTCTACAAGGACCTCTGGCCAGGGATTGACCTGGAGTTCACCGGACCGGAGGGAAAACTGAAATACACCTTCCACGTCCGCCCGGGCGCGGACCCGAAGCAGATTCGCCTGGCGTACCGCGGCGCTTCGCGGGTCAGCCTCACGGCATCAGGCAGTTTGCAGATCGACACGCCCGTGGGCGGTTTCGCCGACGACAAGCCCGTCGCCTGGCAGGACACGGCCCGCGGGCGGCAGCCGGTTGCCTCCGCGTTCCAACTCGACGGGGAAGAAGTCCGGTTCGAGCTCGGCGCTTACGATGCTGCCCTGCCGCTGACCATCGACCCCGTGGTGTTGCTCTATGCCGGGTTTCTGGGCGGCTCCGCGTGGGACTATGGCTACGGCATTGCGGCGGACGCCGCTGGCAACGCGTACGTCACCGGCTACACTGTTTCCACCCAGGCCACCTTTCCGGTGACCGTTGGCCCCGGCCTCACCTTTAATGGCGGTGATGCGGACGCCTTTGTCGCCAAGGTCAATGCCGCGGGCACGGCGCTGGTCTACGCCGGGTACATCGGCGGCTCCGGTTTTGACGAAGGCAGAGGCATCGCGGTGGACGCTGGCGGCAACGCCTATGTCACCGGCACCACCGAGTCCACCCAAGCCACTTTCCCGGTCACCGTTGGTCCCGACCTCACTTACAACGGCAATCGTGACGCCTTTGTCGCCAAGGTGAATCCCTCCGGCACCGCCTTGGCTTACGCCGGGTACATCGGCGGCTTCGGCATTGACGCCGGCTCCGGCATTGCGGTGGACGCTTCCGGCAACGCCTACGTCACGGGCTACACTAGTTCCACCCAAGCCACTTTCCCGGTCACCGTTGGTCCTGACCTCACTCACAATGGCGTCGATGACGTCTATGTCGCGAAGGTTAATACAACCGGTACTGCGCTGGTCTATGCCGGGTTCATCGGCGGCTCCGCTTCTGACGCTGGCACTGGCATCGTGGTTGACGCGGCTGGCAACGCCCATGTCACGGGCCACACCGATTCCGCGGAGACCACCTTCCCGGTTAGCATTGGTCCCGACCTCACGTTCAATGGCCTCATCGACGGCTTTGTGGCCAAGGTGAATGCTGCGGGCACAGGGCTGGTCTACGCCGGGTACATCGGCGGCTCCGGATGGGACATGGGCCAAGGGATTGCGGTGGACGGGGCCGGCAACGCCTATGTCACCGGTATCGCCGAGTCCAACGAGTCCACGTTCCCAGTGACCGTTGGTCCCGACCTCACTCACAATGGCGCCGGCGACGCCTTTGTCGCCAAGGTCAATGCCACGGGTACGGCACTGATTTACGCTGGGTACGTCGGCGGCGTTGGGTCTGACCATTGCCGAGGTATCGCGGTGGACGCCGCGGGCAATGCCTATGTCACCGGTATCACCGAGTCCACCGAGGCTACTTTCCCAGTGACGGTTGGTCCCGACCTCACCTACAATAGCTCGTTTGACGCCTTTGTCGCCAAAGTCAACGCGACGGGCACCGCGCTGGTCTACGCCGGTTACGTCGGCGGCTCCGGTGATGACTCTGGCCTAGGCATCGCCGTAGACGCGGCCGGCAATGCCTACATAACCGGCTCCACCAGTTCCACCGAGGCCACCTTCCCGCTGACCGTTGGTCCAGGTCTCACCCACAGTGGCCTCTCCGACGCGATTGCCGCCAAGGTCGGCGCGTACGCCTCCACCGCCGGACCCGTCCTCGCGCTGCGCAACGCCTTCAACGCCATCGAAACCCAAACATTCCCCGCCCACGGCCTACGCAACTCGGGTGGCATCTTCCGTCTCAATCCCGTGCTCGCCCTGTCGCAAAGCGGGCGAGCCTTCCTCGCCAGCCGCGACTCGTATGTAGGTGTCTGGTTGAACTTCCTCAAGCCCGACGAGACCTATAACGGCTGGGTCTTCGCTGGCGGCGACTCGCCCGGCCAACCAGCTCTCGCCGTGGCCGGCGAAACCGCCTGGATTGCCATCCGCGACCCGTGGAAGTCCTACTACGTCCGTCCCTACACGCCGGGCGCTGGTTTCGGCGATTGGACGTGGCTCCAGGGCGGCCTCGCCACGGACCCCCAAATCGCCGCCTGCCCCAACGGCGACGTCTACGTCGCTGGCCGTGACAATTTCAACGGCGTCTGGACCCGCCGCTTCAACGCCACGCTAACCGCCTGGCAAGCCTGGCATTTCATCGGCGGCATCATCGCCGGTTCGCCCGCCATCGCCTGCGGCGCGGACAATGCCGCCTACCTCGCGGTGCGCGACCCTTCGAACAACATGTGGCTCGCGCGCGTGGCGCAGGAGACGCCCGCCACATGGCACTACGGCGGCGGCATCATGGATGGCGACCTCGGAGTCGCCGCCAACGGCAACCGGATCCATGTCGTGGGTCTCTCTTCTGGCGCCGTCTGGTTCCGTACCTGGCAAACGGGCATCGGCTGGCTCGGCTGGACCTCGACCGGCGGCGTGCTCGCCCACGTCGCCCCCGGCACCTACGGCGGCAATCTCTTCCTCACCGGCCAGGACGCCAGCGGCAACCTCTGGTGGTGGAGCGGCCTCGGTAACTCGTGGACCAACTACGGCGCCAAGAACGTCGCCGCGGGGTCGCGGTTCTCGGCCGGGGCTCGCTAG
>JAEUQD010000782.1 GCA_016789925.1 Bryobacterales bacterium
TCCAGCAGCCGCTCGCCTTCCGGTTCCAGCCGCCATCGCTTCGATTTGGGAGGATCTTCGACGAAGAGCTTCTCGCGGCTGAGCAGGCGATGGATGAACCGACGGAACAGGTCGCCTCGGTTTCGCGGCAACGTCCCTTCCACCCAGCGCACGCGGAACAACATGTCCAGCATGAACGGGTTTGATGCCAACCGAATCAGGCTCCGGGGATTGGGGATGTGGCGACGCCACAGTTCGTAGTCGCCGTAATTGATGTCGAGTTCGTACCAAGGAAAATCCTGGGTAGCCCAGAATTCGTGTTTGCCGGCCCATCTCTCGAAGACGCCCGCAAGCCGTTCGTCCCCGGCCAGTTGCCAGAAAATGGTGTCCCCAACCCAGGCGCTTCGCCGAGGTTAGTGACCCACTGCCGCAGAGCGGCTTGGATGCGGGGCGGGGACAACGGTTCCAGTGTCAGCGTGTCGAGCCCCAAATCGAGGTCGCCGGTGTAGTCTTCTGTCCGGCACGAGACGTAAAGGTCCGTACCAGGATCGATGGAACCTTGCAGGCGAATCACGTCCTTGGCCTTGTCGGTCCGCGTAGCGGTGGGCACCTCATTGAGGCCATCAAGCAGGAGGACCAGCGGCCTGGCCCTGCTCACCGCCTGGATGTCCCAGCCGATTGTGTGTTTCAGGAACTGATCGAGGGATTCGCTGCCGCGCCAGTTGCCGAGGGTCCCCAGCACGGGCAGCGGCTCCGCCTCGCTTGCCTGGGCACGTCTCGCCAAATCCATGGCCAGTTTGCGGAGCGTGGTGCTTTTGCCGGAACCGGGAGCGCCCAGCAGCGCCGCCCGCTTTACCTTGCCGCAGGCGGCAAGAACATCGTCATAGGATTCCCGCTTTTCTTCCCGCTTGCGGCTCTGGTGCGTCACCGGCGCCAGGTTGTCGTCTCCCCAGGCATCCAGCGGCGCATGGCCCGTCGCCGCAATGCTCTGGAGTGGCGAGTAAAGACGCGCCTTCTTCTCGGTTTCCTCGATCAGGCGGCTGAGGTAGCGCAATTCCTCGCCCCGCGTAGGCGGCAGCACGGCCAGTTTCTCGTTGCCGGGGTTGGACTCGCGCGCGGCACTCACCAGATCATCGAGAAAGCCTTCGCGCTGCGCCCTGTCGAGTAAATCGAAGACGACCTGTTGCCGGTCACTCCTGGAGGAGTAATCGGAGAGGTCCCGATTGAGCCTGAGCTTGAGCATCCGCCCCAGCGACTCGAGGGTGAAGGCGTCGCACAGAGCGTCGTGAATCGCGGCCAGGGGAGTTGCACGCGGCGCCATCGACGTTACTATACCGCTCCCCCGGGTGCGCGACAGAGAAAGTGAAGAAATCTCGCCAAGCCCCTTTGAGATCAGACATGGCTGTGGGTAGCGGGCTAAGCCTAGCGGGCTGTCACTATTGATGGCGGCTTAATGGCGGCTCTATTGACAGCAGCTATTCGTCTCTCGCCAAGACGCAAAGAACGCAAAGAACGCCATTTGTTTGTGTCGTTCCCCCAGCTCTCTGACGGTCGTGGCTTGGCCACACGGGCAGACCGGCTCTTTGGGTTGGATGAGGACCGGCGTATTGTGCTCTGCTAGGGGTATGCGTCTTGTTGTCGCCGCCTTGTTGGCGGTTCCTGTTGTCTTTTCCCAGACACGCCCCCTGGTCGGTGTGGCCGGGTTCATGCACGAGTCCAATTCGTTCTTCGCCTCGAAGACGACCCTGGACGATTATCGTCTGGAAGAGCCTGGGACCAGCACCGAGGTCTTTGAACGATGGGCCAAGGCGAGCACCGAGATTTCCGGCTACGTCGAAGGAGCCAAGACGGCGGGGTTTGATCTCTACCCGTCGGTGATCGCCAATGCGACGCCCAAAGGTCCGCTGACCACCGAGTGTTTCAACACGATCATGGACCGAATTGTGAAGAGCCTGTCGCGCGCGCCGCGCAAGCTCGACGGATTGCTATTGGCGCTGCACGGAGCCATGGTTGTGGACGGCTATCCGCACGGCGATGCCGAGATCGTGGCGCGGCTGCGCAAGCACTTCGGGCCGGGCTTTCCAATCGTCGTGACGCACGACTTTCATGCCAACGTGTCGCCTGAGATTGTCCGGGATTCCACCGTGCTGATCACCTATAAGCAGAACCCGCACCTGGATACGAAGGATCGCGGGATGCAGGCCGCGCGGATCCTCGCGCGGACGCTGCGGGGCGAGATCAAGCCCGTGCAGGCGATCGTCAAGCCGCCGATGATCTACAACATCATTTTCCAGAACACGTACTCGGAGCCCTACCGGCCGATTCGCGAGGCCAGTGAGCGTCTGGAAAAAGAGAATCCGAAGGTCCTGGCGGCCAGCGTGCCCGGCGGCTATCAATATGGAGACGTGCCGCACGTGGGTCCGAGCGCGATCGTGGTGACCGACGGAGACATCAACCTGGCGCGGCAGGAAGCACAGCGGTTGGCGGACATGCTGTGGGCTACCCGCGACCGGATCAAACTGAATCTCCCGGATGCGGCTGAGGCGGTCCGGCGGGCGAAAGCGGCGGCGAAGTTCCCGGTGGCGCTCTTCGACACGGGCGACAACATCGGCGGCGGGTCGGCGGGCGATTCCACCTTCCTATTGGACGAGTTACTGAAGCAGAAGGCGGAAGCCTGGGTGGTGGTACTGGCGGACCCGGCAGCCGCGGATGCGGCGATAAAGGCGGGGATCGGCGGCGGGTTCGACATGGCGGTGGGCGGCAAGACCGACGACAAACACGGCAAGCCTGTGCGGGTGCGCGGGCGAGTGAAGAGTCTGCACGACGGCAGCTACATCGAGACGGCCGTGCGGCATGGCGGCGGGCGGTACTGGGATATGGGTGAGACGGCGGTGGTGCAGGTGGAGGGATCGACGCGGGACCTGCCGAACTACGTGGTGCTCACCAAGCGCCGGTCGTCGCCCAACAGCCTGCACCAGTTGATCAGCCTGGGGATCTACCCCGAACGGATGCGGATTCTGACGGCCAAGGGGACCATCGCACCACGGGCGGCCTATGAGCCTGTGGCCGCGGAGATTGTTCCGGTCGATACGCCCGGACCGACGACCGTGAACCCGGCGCGCTTCAAATACACGCGTGTGCGGGCGAAGTTGTGGGGATTGGAGTAATCCCGTGGACTGGGTAGGACGTTTCTGGGACGGGGGAGGTCAGCCGGAGCAGGTAACGGTGCGGGTGGAAGGGCAGACGCTGGAGATCGTCCGGCCGTCGGGCGAGGTAGTGCATTGGGCGGTGACAGAAGTGAAGCGCGGCGACACGGGGGTAGCCGGGATGGGAATCCGGCTGGAGTTGGAAGGCAAGCTCCTCATCGTTCGCGACGAGTCCATTGCGGGCGCCTTGGGCTGGAAGGCGGACCGCCACCCGGCCTATGGCATTGCCGGCCTGATTGGGATCGCCCTATTGCTCCTCTTGCTGCTGGTCTATGCCTTCTGGCAGTGGGGATTGCCTTTGCTGGGGCAGGCGTTGTCGTGGCGGGTGCCGGTGAAGTGGGAACAGGAACTAGGCCGCGCGGTGGCGGAGCAGTACCGCAGCCGGGCGGTACCGTGTCCGGAGATGCAAAAGGCAACGGCAACCATCGTTCGGAAACTGGCTCCACCTTCGGAGTATGAGTTCGATGTGCAGGTAGTGGATGATCCCACGGTGAATGCGCTGGCGGCTCCGGGCGGCTACCTGGTGGTGTTCCGGGGACTGGTGGAACGGACGTCGTCGCCGGAGGAGTTGGCTGCGGTGCTCGCCCACGAGATTACGCATGTCGTCAACCGGCACACGACCGGAGCGATCTTCCGGTCGGCCGCGCTGTGGGCGATCTTGGCGGTGGTAACGGGCGATCCTACCGGGCTGGCGACCCAGGTGGCCGGGTCTCTCGGGCAATTGCATTTTCAACGGCAGCAGGAAGAGGATGCCGACGAAGGGGCGCGCGAATTGTTGACGCGGGCGCGCATCCGGCCCCAGGCAATGGCCGACGTGTTCCGGAAGCTGGACCAGGCAGGTGGAGTGGAACTGGTGTACCTGTCGACGCATCCTCCCCTGGCGGGCCGGATTGAGCGGGCGGAACGGTGGGCCGGCGCGGCAAAGTATCCGGTGGAAAATCTGCAAGTTGCCGGGAATTGGCCGCCGCGGGCCAGTTGCCTGTGAGGGGGGCTCCCCGCGGCGCTTCTTTCATGTATACTTGGGTGAAGATCACCTTAGGCCAGACGGGTGCATCTAACGCTTGACGTCTCTTTCGCCGATGGGTAGAGTGTCAAGACCGTGACGCTTGCTCAGACTACTTCCCAGAGATCAAAATGAGCCAAATCCTCAAGTTGGCGGCTGTGTTCCTATTGCTGAACGCCCTGCTGGTTGCGGCTACCAGGACAACGGCGGCTTCGAATAAGGGCCGGAAGACGGTGGCGCCGGCAAAAACCGGCAAGACGGTGACAGCAAAAAAGCGAGTGGCCGCAAGGGCGCAAGCGCCAGGCAGGTCGACCCGTCAAGTTCGCCGGACCCCAGCCCGTCCCTCTGTCCGCTATCGCCGGGCCCGTTATTACAACCCCTGGAAAGAGCCTACCTACGCCGATTCGACCGTGGGCGACAATGTTGACGGGGAAGACTTGGTGGTGCGCCGTGCCGCGGTGGAAGCGCTCGGTCCTTTGAATGGTACTGTTGTGGCTGTCGATGCGGCCTCGGGCCGTGTTCTGACCATCGTCAACCAGAAGGCTGCGTTGCGGGGTGGGTATACCCCTTGTTCAACGGTCAAGGTCTTCGTCGGGATGGCCGGATTGAGCGAAGGGGTCATCGAGCGGGATACGCCGGTGAGACTGACGCGGCGCCTTTCGCTCGACATGACCGAAGCGCTGGCCCGCTCCGACAATCCTTACTTCGCTAAACTCGGGCAGCAGTTGGGCTTTGACCGTGTCAGCTACTACGCCAGGATGCTCGGCCTGGGTGAGCGGGCGGCCCTGAATCTGGAAAGCGAAGTGCCGGGAACCCTGCCGTCGGAGCCTCCACCCGATGGTGTGGGTATGATGTCGAGCTTTGGCCACGGCATTTTCCTGTCGCCTCTCCAGTTGGCGTCGGCCATGGCAACCATCGCCAACGGCGGCACGCTCTACTATCTGCAATACCCCCAGAGCCACGAAGAAGCGGAGAATTTCGTTCCGCGTGTCAAGCGGCATCTGGAGATCCAGCCGATTCTCGACGAGTTGAAACCGGGGCTGATGGCCGCCGTCGATCACGGAACGGCTCGGCGTGCTGGGAATGAAGCGGATCTTCCGATCCTGGGCAAAACCGGAACTTGTACAGACCGGGCCACGCCCACCCATTTGGGCTGGTTTGGCTCCTTTAGCGACACCGAAAAGAATAAGCTCGCGATCGTCGTTCTGCTGACCGGAGGCAAACCGATTAACGGCCCGGTGGCATCGGGCGTCGCCGGAAAGATCTATAAGAGTCTCGACGAGCAAGGCTACTTTGAGAAGGACCGTCCGATTTCTCCCGTAGCGCTGGTTGGAACCCGTCCGTGCTGCGTAGACTAGCACTCCAATAGCTCAGAAATAGATTCTGGTAAGCCACTCGGCCGCCAGGGCTGGTTTGGACATCCCCTCGATCTCGACGAGGCACTGCCAGACGACCTGGACCGCTCCTTCGAGATCTTCAACCGAGGCGAGCGTAAAGCGTCCACGCACGCGATCGCCCGACCGGACCGGGGCAGGGAAGCGTAACCGGTTAATCCCGTAGTTGATCCGCATCTTGAAATCACCCTCGATTTCCACCGCCTGCCGGGATAGTTCCGACAGCAGGGACAGCGTCAGAAACCCGTGCGCGATGGTGGTCTGATAGGGCGATTCCGTTCTTGCTCGCTCGGCATCGATATGGATCCACTGGTGATCGCCCGTGGCATCGGCGAAAAGATCGATCCGGTCCTGGGCGATCTGCATCCACCCTGACACGGCGACTTCTTGTCCAACGGCGGCTCTGAGCTCTTCAAGCGAGGAAAACGTCCGTCTTGCCATTGCTTTCCGAAGCATACCAGAGCCGATTGTGTACGGAACTGTGATTTCTCGTACCCGGATCTCCAGGTTATGGAAAATTCAGAGACGGACGTGATCAATATGTTCTTAAATTCTAATAGTTTGATTTTGGAATGAAAATTGCTCAACGGAAATTCATCTCCGTTAGGGAAAGGGATTAGATGAACACTACTATCCTCTTGCGTCTGCTGGCCATTGCCGCCTTGGCCACGCCTCTGTTGGCTCAGATTACGGGCGAACTTCGCGGCACCGTACAGGATTCCAGTGGCGCGGTTGTGGCTCAAGCCAGAGTGACATTGAAGAACCTCGAGACCGGTGGTACGCGTGAGCAAAGCACGAGTTCGGCGGGGCAGTTTGATTTCGCCTTGCTCCAGATCGGCAACTATGAAGTCCGTGCCGAGGCTCCCGGTTTCCGCGCTTCCGTCACCCGAGCGGAGGTGCGAACGGGGGAAATCGCGTCAATCGTCTTTAAGTTGGAAGTCGGCCAAGTCACCGAGACGGTGACGGTAAGTGACATTGTGTCGCAGTTGGACACCGAGAACTCGCAGGTCCAGACGTCGGTCTTGGGTGAGAAAATTCAGGAGATTCCTGTGAACCGCAACCCGAACCTGTTTGCGTTAACCGCGCCGGGGGTCGCGCCGGTGAGTTCCAACAATCCCTTCCTTAGCTCGGGGAGCTTCAACTCGAATGGTGGTCGCGGCCGCGGCAACAACATCACTGTGGACGGCATCACGGCCACTGATGTGTCGGTGACCGGTACAGGTGGTGTGTTGGGGCCGCTGAACTTTTCGGCCATCAAAGA